>NZ_VPAK01000025.1:0-42661 GCF_013419295.1 Acinetobacter sp. YH12094 | reverse complement strand
ACTGTCTGCTAGGGACAGCTGCCCTGTTTGTTTCCATGCCATGTCGGTGTCTTTTGTTATGTGGTTGATTATAAAGCATTATATCATTTTAACGAACTTTTGTGTATCTGTTCGTGCAAAGGTTTCTATTCATTATAAAAATGAATATCTTACACTTTATTGAATTAAGGGTGTTTTCTAAGATATTGAATTGATTAAAAAATATCTTAGCTTTATACTCGGGATTAAATAAATTAACATAATAAAAACAATTGATTACAATATAAATGGCAGTATTTCAATTAAAACCAACCTTTTTACTTCATTTTTATTTAAGTTCTTTAATTATATGATGAAATTTACGTGATAAGTCCTTCATATTTATAGGTGGTCGTAATGAAAATGAAATGGGTTCCAGAATACAATACTGGTATCGATGTGATTGACGATCAACACAAACGGATTCTTGACTACATCAATGAAATTGATGGCATTGACGCAAATACAGATCGTGATCGTGTAAAACAAATTCTGGAAAACATTATTGATTACACGCAATCACATTTTACCTTCGAAGAATCTTTACAAGAAGAAGCGGGTTATAAATATCGTGTGCCACATAAACGCGTACATGATTTATTTATTAAAAAAATTGAATCTTACCGCGACCGTTTTGAAATGGGGCATGCGATTGAAAATGAATTACATGAAGTGCTTTCAAAATGGCTGATTAACCATATTCAGCACGATGATGCTGATTATGTCGGTGCGGTTAAAGAAAATATGATGGGTATCATCAAAGAAAAAGAAAAGAAAAAAGGCAAAAATTGGTTTGCACGTTTCTTTTCATAACCTCAAAAAATGAAATAAAAACAATTAAAAATCTAATAATATTATTTGCGCAGCAAATCACCTTTAAGGTGATTTGCTTTTTGTTTTTGATTTTCAAGGCACAGCAAGGCAAAATAGCGCTAGAATTTTCAAAGGAATTTGTCATGCAGGACAATGCGATGTCGAAATGGTTATCGCCACTGATGGCGTTCTGTTTATCTTTTATCATTATTGCAACTTTAGCACCGGTAACAGGTATTCAAATTGAACGTCAGCTAGATTTCTGGCTGTTGTGGCTAGGTACAATGCTTATTTTAGCTTTACCGCTATGTTATTTGGAAATTGCTTTAGCAAAACGTTCAAAAATTACAGCAGTTCAAGCACTGTCTTCGCTAACACGTGATGCGGATGCTTCACCCAAATGGCGTATAGTCGGTTGGCTTGCCGTAGTATTTATTCCATTTTTAGCAGGTGCCATGCTTTCAGCCGCGTCGCAATATGTGGCAATTTTTACAGCTAATGGTTTTGCCTATAGCATTATTTTGGCTGTCCTTGCGGTCATTGCATTTGCATTGTCGTTTGTACCACGCCAATTTTTAGTGATTTTGACCGCTATTGGTGTGATTGCTGCAGTAGTCTTAGCGAATGTTATGGGAACTGCCTTACCAGAGTGGAAAATGACTGCGCTCGAATTTAGTGAGTGGGGCAATGCAACAGTCTTGGCGCTCGTAGCAAGTGGTTTGGGGATGGGCTTGTACTGGCAGTCAAGTTTACCAGCCGTGAAGCAACAAGAGATTGCAAGCAAAACGGTATTTCCAATTTGGATCGCTCAACTTTTGGCAGTGATTGCTTTTGCCTTTTTCGCAGCAAAAGCACAAGTATCTGCTTTAGCACTGGTTGTGGGTTTGGTTGCTGCTTCAGCATTGCTGATTCAAATGGCACGTGAACAATTACAACAACGCCAATTGGCCATAGTGGTGCAATGGGCGATTTTATTGGTTGCGGTTTTTGTATGGGCACTGAGCACTGTTGTTCCAGTATTTAATATTGCCTTGTTGATTTGGGGCTTAATTATTTGTCTGATTTATGCGATTTTCGCAGGTTGGATTATGAAGATTAGTCATCTACGTAAGTCAATGAACTTCAGTCATGAAACCTTTTATAATATTTGGCGTATTGCCGTACGTATCGTAGTGCCCTTGTCAATAATATTGGCATTGGTGGCTGTGATTGGGCAGTTATTCTAATGACCGCTCAGTTACAAGTATGGGTCGCTTATGCGAGCGTGGAACAGCAGATATTAATTCCGCTGATCTTTAATCCCGGTATGACGGTTGAAGATGCTATTGTGCAAAGTGGCATTCGAAAACAAGTGGATTTACCAGAAGTATTAACACTAGGAATCTTCGGGGCGCGTGTAAGCGATTCATCTCAGTTACTTGAAGCAGGTGATCGCGTCGAAATCTATCGTGCATTAACCATTAATCCGAAAGATATTCGTCGTAATCGCGCCAAGAAAAACCCCGTTGGGCGTTATTGTCGAGGCAATCGTTTCAAACAATTGTACTTATAAAAAAAACCCCTAAATTTAGGGGTTTATTTTTATCTTAAAGCGACTATAGTGGTGGCGCAGTTAAAATCGCTTCTTTAGAACCTGGTAAGCCTGGTTGTGACTCTGGAATGGTTTCTAAGCCTTCAATTTTTTGAACGATACCGTTTTGGTCAAAGAAGATTTTTAAGTGTTGACCATGTGCAGCAGGAATCTTGGCTTTTTTAGCATATGTTCCTGGGGTATACTTATAAATGTAGTCCCAACGTAACGGATTCATTGGATCGGCAACAGTTGGACTACCTAGCAAAAAGCGAACTTGTTGGTGGCTCATTCCCACTTGAATTTTAGCCGCTTGTGCTTGAGTTAAAGGTGTACCTTGTGGAATATCAACTTTATAAACGCCCAAGGTTGAACAGCCTACGAGCAATGAAGTGACGAATAACGTCAGCATGATTTTTTGCATTTTGCTAAACTATCCCAAATTAATTATGATGCATTTGATCCAAGGATAGATCATACTGCATCTACACTTTGTTGCATATTCCAACTTTAATTTTGTTGAGAGACCTTTTTTCATGCCTATTTCAAATCAAGATTTACGTAAAGCTGGACTTAAAGTTACACTTCCACGAATTAAAATATTGGAATTGCTTGAAAATTCAAGACAACATCACTTAAGCGCAGAAGATATTTATAAGACTTTACTTGAACAAGGTGAAGATGTGGGTTTAGCAACTGTGTATCGCGTGTTAACACAGTTTGAAGCTGCAGGTATTATTCAACGCCATCATTTTGAAAACAATCATTCTGTTTTTGAGATTATGCAAGAAGATCACCATGACCATATTGTGTGTCAAAACTGCAATAAAGTGGTGGAATTTACTAATGATGTGATTGAGCATGAGCAACATCAAGTGGCAGAAAAATTTGGTTTCCAACTTACAGGTCACTCATTAAATCTTTATGGCTATTGTGATGCGCCTGAATGCCAAGAAGCATATCGTAAAAAATAATCCGATGCGGATGAGAATAAATAAAAAAACAGACTTCATATGAAGTCTGTTTTTTTATTTCCGAAAGCATCATGCAGAATTAATGTTGACCATCAAAGGTAATATTTGAATTTGCACGCAGTAAATGCTCACCGCCTTCTTCAGACAATTTAATTTGTAGACGCAGGTCGTTCGGTGAATCGGCATGTTTGAGCGCATCTTTGTAGCTAATTTGCTTGGCTTTATAAAGGTCATATAAAGCTTGGTCAAAGGTTTGCATACCCAGTTCACGAGAACGCTTCATCAGGTCTTTAATTTCGTGCACTTCACCCTTACGGATTAAATCTGAAATTAAAGGTGAGTTGATCAAAATCTCAATGGCAGCACGACGTGAATTACCATCAATGGTTGGAATCAATTGCTGCGCAACCATTGCTTTTAAGTTCAAAGACAAGTCCATGAACAGTTGACTATGACGATCCGCTTCAAAGAAGTGAATGATACGGTCGATGGCCTGGTTGGCGTTGTTGGCATGCAGAGTAGCAAAAACCAAGTGACCCGTTTCAGCAAAGGCAATCGCATAGTCCATGGTTTCACGTGAACGAATCTCACCAATCAGAATCACGTCAGGTGCCTGACGTAGCGTATTCTTTAAGGCAACTTCGAAAGAGTCGGTATCAATACCCACTTCACGTTGGGTAATGATACAGCCTCGGTGTTGGTGTACAAATTCAATCGGGTCTTCAATTGTAATGATATGACCTTTGCTATTTTCATTACGATAGCCAATCAAAGATGCCAAAGAGGTTGATTTACCTGTACCCGTTGCACCTACGAAAATGATAATGCCACGCTTGGTCATCGCTAATTCTTTTAAAATCGGCGGTAATTTCAACTCATCCATCGTTGGAATAACGGTTTCGATACGACGCAGCACCATACCTGGCTGGTCACGTTGTTGAAAGGCGCTGACACGAAAACGAGCAGATTTACTGGTATTACTAATGGCAAAGTTACATTCGCGCGTATCGGCAAATTCCTTACGCTGTTTGTCAGACATAATCGAATGTAAGATTTGACCAACAGTCGGGCCCGGTAACTTAGTCGAGCCAATTGGCAAAATTTGCCCATTGATCTTAATCGAGGGTTCAACATCGGCTGTAATAAACAAATCCGATGCTTTTTTCTCCACCATATAATCAAGTAAGCCGTTAAAATCCATAACGATCGCCCCAGAAAAATAAAAAAATTACAAGAAAGATTCGGGTTGCTTCGCTGCAGTCCGTGCAGTCTGCGTACTAATAATGCCTTTTGCGACAAGATTTTTTAGGCTTTGATCGAGTGTGGTCATACCGTAGTTGGCACCGGTTTGAATCGCAGAATACATTTGCGCGACTTTGTTTTCACGAATCAAGTTACGGATCGCAGGAATACCGATCATGATTTCATGCGCAGCCACACGACCGCCACCATTTTTCTTGAGTAGGGTTTGTGAAATTACGGCTTGAAGTGATTCAGATAACATGGCACGAACCATGTCTTTTTCTTCAGCAGGGAATACGTCAATCACACGGTCAATGGTTTTTGCGGCAGAGGTGGTATGGAGTGTACCGAAGACCAAGTGACCGGTTTCAGCAGCTGTCAGCGCCAAACGAATGGTTTCAAGGTCACGCATCTCACCGACTAAGATAATATCCGGGTCTTCACGCAGTGCGGAACGAAGTGCTTCGTTAAAGCCGTGCGTATCACGGTGTACTTCACGTTGGTTGACCAAGCATTTTTTTGATTCGTGTACAAATTCGATCGGGTCTTCGACCGTTAAAATATGGTCATAACGGTTGTCGTTAATGTAATCAACCATCGCAGCAAGCGTGGTAGATTTACCCGAACCCGTTGGACCAGTCACCAGTACGATGCCACGTGGATATTCACAAATATCTTTAAAAATTTGGCCCATGCCAAGATCTTCAATGGTTAGTACTTTTGAAGGAATGGTACGGAATACGGCACCAGCACCACGGTTTTGGTTAAATGCGTTCACACGGAAACGAGCCACACCAGGTACTTCAAATGAAAAGTCAGTTTCTAATTTTTCTTCGTAATCACGACGCTGTTTATCGTTCATGATGTCGTAAACCAATTTGTGCACTTCTTTGTGTTCAAGAGCAGGAAGGTTGATACGACGAACTTCACCATCCACACGAATCATTGGTGGCATACCAGAAGATAAATGTAAATCCGAAGCGTTATTTTTGGCAGCAAAGGCCAATAGTTCTGTAATGTCCATAAAATCCCCGAGATAAAAATTAAATCTTAATTATTTTGATAGAATAATAAGGCTTTCCCACAGCTTAACCAACACTTAGTTGCAGGGCAATGCAAAAAAAGATGAATGAAATGAGAACCCCGTCAATGAATAAACTTCAAGAAGCACGAAATCAAGTCTTGCAGCAAATTGAGCAGGCTTGCCAACTTGCGGGTCGACCACAGCAGTCGGTTGAATTGTTGGCTGTATCTAAGACGCATCCTGCTGAAATGCTAAGAGAAATGTATACAATGGGGCAACGCTCATTTGGTGAAAATTATCTGCAAGAAGCGCTTGAAAAAATTGAGGCTTTGGCAGATTTAGAGATTGATTGGCATTTCATTGGTCATGTACAGCGCAATAAAACCAAACATTTGGCTTCAAACTTTGCTTGGGTGCATGGGGTAGACCGTTTGATTATTGCGGAGCGTTTATCAAGCCAGCGAGAAGCGACTCAAGCACCTTTGAATATTTGCCTACAAGTCAATATTGACGCGCAAGATACAAAGGATGGCTGTCAGCCGAATGAAGTAGCAGATTTGGTCGCACAGATTTCTACGCTACCGAATTTACGCTTACGTGGACTGATGGTAATTCCTGCTCCAAACAATCCACAAGCTTTTGTTGATGCCAAAGTGCTCTTTGAGCATGTCAAAGCACAGCATACGAAACCTGAGGATTGGGATACCTTAAGCATGGGGATGTCAGGTGATATGACAGATGCGATTGCTTCCGGATCCACCATGGTTCGCGTGGGGACAGCATTGTTTGGTGCGCGAGATTATTCAAAATAGGACAGAAGATTCAGCCTGCTTTCAAAAACTAGGCTTATAAAGTGTAAGCACAGCAGATAAATTTTCACAATAGATGAAACCTATGGGTTCAAAGTGAGCCTTTTAATTTGAACTTTCCATTAAAGTTGAGTACAAAATAATCAGGATGTTTTTGATATTGAAGTAATTCACACTTGGACAAATAGGGAAGTTCATGACGGCATATTATCAGTTGATTCAACGCGACGTAGATGCGCAAGGCTGTGTCACGGCACATTACCATTCGACCAATTTAGCACAAGGTGCATGGAATGCACATGAGCAACACATGGCACCAGCTACAGGCATTATTTGTGCTGAATTAGACCGTTTTTCACCACGTCATGATATGCGTATCGGGCGCATTAGCCTCGATATTTTGGGCTTAATTCCTGCTGGCGAGTTTGAAATAATCACGCAAGTGATTCGTCCGGGAAAAACCATTGAACTGATTGAATCTGAAATGCGGGCTCAGGGCAAAACCTGCATTGTGGCACGCACTTGGCGCATGATGACGCAAAATAGCCAGTCCGTGAAAGGTTTGGAGGATGCTGATGTGACTGGGCCAGAAACTGCGCCGATTTGGGACGGTATCCGTCAGTGGCCGGGGGGATATATTCAGTCGATTGAAGCAAGAAGCCATGGGCGCCGTGCAGGTCAAGGCATTGTGTGGCTGAGAACACAGCATGACATGGTTGAAGGTGAGCCGACTGCTGATTTTGTCCGTTTAATGGGCATGGTTGATACCGCCAATGGTATTGTTCCGCGTCAGGATTGGCCATTTGGCTGGGGCTTTCCAAATCTGGATCTACAAATCCATTTGCACCGTTTACCACAGGGACAGTGGTTAGGTCTGGAAACCGTGCAGCAGTATGGAGCGGATGGTGTTGGTTTGAGTAGTTCTGTATTGCATGATGTCCATGGCCCATTTGGGCGTAGTGAACAGATTTTAACGCTACGTCCACTCGGGACGTAATGATCTAGAGAATCAAAAATTATAAAGCCTGCTTTAAGCAGGCTTTTTTTAAGATACGATTTGGATGGTGCTTGCACCTGCTCCGACAGGATTGACTTGAATTTGCACAGGGATTCGTTCGTGCATTTCTTGAATGTGAGAAATTAGCACGACTTTACGCCCTTGGTTTTGTAGCTGATCCAGAGCATTCATCACCATGTGCAGACTTGAAGCGTCTAGCGTACCAAATCCTTCGTCAATAAATAGGCTTTCAATTTTTGTTGTACCTGATGCCATGCTCGCAATGGCTAAGGATAAAGCGAGCGCGGTTAAGAAAGACTCACCGCCTGAAAGCGAAGAGACCGAGCGGGTTTCACCATCCATATCATGATCGACAATGGCTAGGCTTAATGAGTTTTCAAGGCGCTTTAAGGTATAGCGCTGTGAAAGCATCGCCAATTGCTGATTGGCATATTCAATTAAAATATCGAGGTTATATTGCTGTGCCAAATCACGGAATTTCTTGCCCGTTGCATCGCCCATTAAGCTCGAAATCTTATTCCAACGATGTTCCTCAGATTGGATCTGTTGAATCTGATCGGTAAATTGCTGCTGTTTTGCTACATTGCGTTGATGTACTTCGAGTTTGAGTTTCACTTCATCACGCTGTTCCATCACTTGGGTTATTTGTTCAACCAAACTTTGTAATTGTGAGAGTAGTGCTTCCAATTCGATTTCAGGCTGCAGCATTAAGTGCTGCTGTAGTTGCTCATCCAATGTTTTCTTAGCAGACTGAGCATCGCTATATGCACGTTCAGCCGAGCTAATTTGCTGTTTCAGTTGCAGCTCTTGCTCATGTGTAATTTCACTGAGCTGCTGTAACAAGGCGTCATTAAAATCAATATGCAGCGCTAACCACTGTTGAATACTCAACGCGGCTGCATTTTGTTGAGTTTGCAACTGTAGTTGCTGTGCCTGATATTTTTGCAGTGTTGCTTGTGCAGTATCAAAGGCTTGGCGTCGCTGCTCAAATTGTTGACGTACCGTATTAAACTGAGTCTGCAGCTGTTGTCGGTTTTGCTCAAACTGTAATAACCATTCATGCGGTTTTTCAACAGTTACTTGAGTCATGGTAAAAATAGCTTGGATTGCAAGATCGCTATTTTTTTTACCTTCTTCTAACAGTGTCGAAATGCGTTTTTCAGTTGCAGCAATATTCTCTAGACTGAATTTACTGCGCTGTTTTGCCTGTTCCAGCTGCTGTGTTATTTGATTCAGCTGAGCATTTAGTTCATTACGTTGTTTTAAGGTGTTAAGACGGTGCTGTAATTGAATATAAATTTCTTCAGCAGCGGTGCGGGTTGACTGCTGCCATGCGTATTTTTCAGTGTCATCCAATAAAGACAAAATAGGTTGAATATTTTGTTCCGCATGCTGTATTTCTGTCAGCTGCTTTGTCGTGTGCTGAATGTATTGAGTCAAAGTATGGCTGTTTTGCTGCGCCTGTTCATGGGTTTTTAAATCAGCTTCTGTTTGCTGCAAAGATTGCTGTGTTTGTGCAATATGATGCGTTATAGCCGTTTCAAGCAAGCTCAAATCTGAGTGCAAATCGTATGGAATATTCAGTGCATTAAGTGATTGCTCAAGCTGGGTTTGGGCATTGCTCTGTTGCGTGCTGATTGCGGTGAGTTGCTGTGCATTGGCTTCAAAGGCAGTGGACTGCTGTGTGCATTTTTTTTGCAGTTGCTGCCACAGATCAAACGTTATTTTTTCCTGCGCTAGTGCTTGCTGTTCCTGCTGTACTTGCAGTTTCAATAGTTCATGGGAAAGCACATCTTGGTTATATGTATAAGGGTGCTCGGTGCTGCCGCAGACCAAACATGCTTCACCTGCAACCAGATTTGCTCTGAGCTGTTCAATATTTTCTGCATGCAGTAATCGCTGCTGCTGCAGTACAGTTTGCAAATTCTCTCGAGCTGCTTTTTGTGCATGAAATTCAGTTTCAGCCATGCTGCATTGCTGCTGATTCTGTGTGAGATCACTTTGCAGTTGGTGCTGGTCTTGCAATTTTTGCTGATGTTCAACATGAATGGCGTGGTAATGCTGCCAATGACTCTTGGTGATATCTAATTGATTGATGCGATTTAATAAGTCTTCACGCGCTGTACGCAAGCCCGTAATTTTCGAGTTAAGTGCTTGGTCTTGCCCAAATTGCTGAATGAGCTGGTCAAGTTGCTGTTGTTTTTGTGCCACTTGTTGCGTGGCTTGAGCGACATCACCATATTGCTGCTCAAATTGCACATAACTTTGAATAAAACGCTGTAAAGGGCTGAGATGTGCAGACAGTGCTTCATCCAAAATTTGAAAATGTGCTGTTTGCGAGAGTAGGGTATTTTGCTGCGCTATATTTTGTTCTAACTGCTGCTGTACTTGTAACAATTGCTGTTCGGCTTGAAGCAGCGGAGCATGCTGATCTTGCAGTTTTTTGAGTTCATCTTTTACAGCAATTAGCTGATCGCCTAGCACTCGGCGGTCGGCAATTCGCGCACGTACTAAATCAATTTGATCTTGATGATCAACTTCAAATTGGTGCTGCTGTTTTTGCTGTAGATCAAGTTGTTTAAATTGAGTTTTTTCATGATTAAACTTAATTTCAATTGCGCTGAACTGCTGCTGTGCTTGAGCCAATTGAGGCTGCAGCGTTGCTATTTCAGTACTTAAATTATTGCGTTGAATGATGCTTGGACGGATTGAGGCGAATTTTTCCAGTTGCTGCAATTGCTGCTTCTGCGGCTGCAGTGCATCGAGTTGCTGCTGTTGAACAGCCAAATATTGCTCACGTTGCTGAATATCCGAAATCAGTTTATCTTTGTGTTGAAACCATTGCTGCTGTTTGAGCAATTGCTGCTTTTCACTTTCGAATTTTTGGTAAGACTCTGTATGACTTTGAAAATTCGCCGTGTATAAGGCAAGATCTTCATCCGATAAAATTTCAATATCACCGAGTCGAACTTCCAAAGCCTTACGCTGATTGGCAATTTGCTTGGTTTTTTCAAAGGCCAATTGACCAATTTTCCCGAAAATACTGGAATTGGTTAGATACTCCAATAGCTCGCCACGTTCATTATCACGCGCTTTTAAAAAAGCGGTCACTTCTGACTGAGCCAGTAAAACGGCACGGGTGAACTGTTCAAAACTGAGTTGAGTAATGCGTAAAATTTGGCTCTCAACCGCTTTGGTTTTATCCGCAACAACAGTGCCATCTGTTAAGCATTTCAGTGAGCGCTGTACGCTTTGCAATTTACCGTTTGGGTTTTCACGGGCACGTTTAATTTCCCAACGTGCAGAATAGACTTTTTGGTCTTGAGCAATAAAACTGAGCTCGGCAAAGCCTTGGCCTGTACCACGGCGCAAGACTGTTTGCGGTGAGTTGGTCGGCAGCTCTGAACCATCTACATCGATGAGTTTGCCATCGCTGTCTTTTAAGCGCGGCACACGGTTAAACAGCGCCAAACACATGGCATCTAAAATAGTCGATTTACCAGCACCTGTTTTACCAATAATTGCCACTAAGCCTGCACTTGCTAAAGGTTCAGATTCAAAATCAATAAAATGCTCACCCGCTAAAGATGCCAAGTTTTTAATGCGTATAGATAAAATTTTCATGGCAATTCCTTAAGTGTTCGCATCATCTTCAAGTGATTTTTGTGCTTCATCGACCAAACTTAAAAAATCTTTCATTACGGTGTCATCAGCACCGTAGCCCTGTTTTTCCCAAAGGTTTTGGAATAATTTTTCAGGCGTAGGCGGATCAAGGTTGATTGCGGCTTGCTGCGGATTATTTTGATCTGAATTTAAATAACGGCGGCTGATGCGCACCAAACGATAACGGTTTGGCGCTAGCGCTTCTTCAAATTGCTGTCGTAAATTCGGTGCAGGCGGAGTGTCGGTATGATATTCAATTTCGACATATTCACGCTGATCAATATCTTCAATTTCACCGCTCGGCAAAGCGGATAATTGTGCCAAAACTTCTGGAATTGTGCCTTTGATGCGATGCAATTGCACGCTGCGCGGAATCGCTAAGGACTCTATTTGAAAGCGTGATTCATCGCTTTGAGTCGGGTCAATACTGATATCAAGCACTTGATGCTTATAATTGATTTCACTAAATGACAGGGGAATCGGTGAGCCGCTATAACGGATATGAGTTTGTCCAACTTTTTGCGGTTTATGCAAATGCCCAAGAGCCACGTAGTCAATTACATCATCAAACAGGGCGGTTGAAATTGCTTCTTCATTGCCCATAATAATCGGGCGCTCTGAGTCTGACGTTTCACCGCCTTGCATGTGGGCATGGGACATTAAAATTAAGGCTTGATCTGGAGTTTTACGTGCATTGGCTTCAGCAATTAATTGTTGATGTACATAGGCAATGGCATTTTGACTATTGGTGGTTTGATCATTGAAACCGGTGATCTCGGCAGCACGTAGAAAAGGTAAAGTCAGGCACCATGCCACTACATTTTTGTGTTCATCATAAATAGGTGCCAGCAGTCGGTCTAAATCGAGCTGACCTTCGGTATTTTTATGGACCACGCCTACAGCTTTGGCATGGTATTTTTCTAATAAAGGCTCAACTTGTTCAATACGGTAGCCTGAGTCATGGTTGCCTGCGATCATCAGGGTTTGCATGTGCGGAGCCCGCTCATGTGCATCTGCTAGAAACTGATACAACTGTTTTTGCGCTCTGGAAGCGGGGTTGATCACATCAAAAACATCGCCTGCAATGAGCAGGGCATGTGGCTGTTTTTGTGCTATTTGTTCAAGCAGCCAATTGAGAAACTGTTCATGTTCGTAGTCACGTGAGTGGTTATAGAAAAATTGTCCTAAATGCCAATCAGAAGTATGAAAAAAACGAAGAGTCATGCAAGCCCCAAAAATCAAAAAAATTGATTGGGCTATAAAGTATCACAGATGGTTATGTTTACGAGGGAGATTAATCATTCATCAGTCCAACTAAGTCGTTTTCGACAGTTACAAATTATCCAATCTAAACTATGCCATAACTGCATTAATGTGTATTTGCATCCACTTGCAGGAGGCAAAAAGTATTATGGGCTGGATCTATGAAATAGCCTTGCCAGTATTATCCAAGTATCACAAATTTTTCTATAGCAATTTGGCCATCTTGTACCAGATTTTTCTTAGTGATTTGGTTGAAATCTTTAACTTCAAAAACTACGAGTAAATGTATTGGTAATGCAATGCATCGGTGGAGTCTGTACAGAGCATTCTAAGAGGTCACCATGAAGTCTGGGGTTACTGATTAGGGAATCCTGTAACTCGTGTAAATGACCAACCAAAAACGGCAGAATAATACACAACTTAACGCTTGGTATCATAACTTTGAATTTCAAAATAGTAGAGCTGGTTCATTGTAATTATATTTTCTTTGATGGATTACACATTTCAAATAGTAGAGATCTGAAATTAGGTTAAAAAATACCAAGAACTAGGAATATAAAATGTTGTTCTAATCCTGTATATAGGTGAATTATTGTACAGCAGGTGTATTACCTGCATTTGGGGTAGCAGGAGATGCAACATGCCAAATAATCCTTTTGATGAAGAAAAACTTGCAAATAGTATGGTGTATAAGACTTTATTAGAGTCTACATTAGCCATTCCTTGGTGTATTGATTGGGACAGTAAAACATTTAGTTATATTGGACCGCAAATTGAAAAGTTACTCGGTTGGAAACAAAGTAGTTGGAAAACGGTAGATGATTGGGCATCACGTATGCACGAGGAAGACCGTAATTATGTACTGAATTATTGTGTTTCACAGTCGATGGCTGGTATAGATCATGAAGCAGATTATCGTGCACTTAAAGAAGATGGTTCATATCTTTGGATACGTGATGTTGTGCATGTCGTGCGTAAACCAAATGGTGATGTAGATTGTCTTGTCGGCTTTATGTTTGATATTTCCGAGCGGAAAAAACAAGAGGAACAACTACAAAAATTGCAACGTCAGCTCGAAGAATATTCATATAAAGATGGCTTAACTGGTATTGCAAATCGACGTTTGTTTGATGACTTTTACCAGCGTGAATGGTTAAACGCAATCCGCACGCAAAAGCCGCTGAGTTTAATTTTGATCGATTTAGATTATTTTAAACAATACAATGACTTGAATGGTCATGTGATTGGGGATACCTGTCTGCGTCAAATTGCTAAAAGTTTGGAATCTTGTTGTACACGACCTCGTGATTTAGTTGCGCGTTTTGGTGGCGAGGAATTTGCTTGGATTTTACCAGAGACCAATGAAGCCGCAGCAGCAGTGATGGCTGATAGAATTATGGATGCCGTGCGTGCTGCACGATTACCGCATAAAGCCTCAGCAGTGTCGGAACTCGTCACACTCAGCATGGGGGTAAAAACCATTATTCCTTCAGATCTGGATAATCCAATGCAATTTCTGGATCAAGTTGATAAAAACCTCTATATAGCCAAAAGACAGGGGCGTAATCGCTACTGTGCTGCATAACATAGATTTACAGTTGTGACTTATTTTAAAGTTGCATAGATTTTTCAGTCAGTCGATATTTTATCGGCTGATTTTTTTGGGTGTAGAATATAAAAATTAAATGCTGAATACATAAGGCACAAAATAAAAGACCGACGATTCGAGTGATGATGAAATCGTCGGTCAAAAAATCGATTTTAAATTTAAGTCATGGCTGCTGTTCATACTTAAATTCAAAATGAAGCTTATTGCTTTTAAAAAGGTCACCGAAACATTGTGGATGCCGTCCAAATCATCGGTTGCTACAGACCTTGTACCCTATATAACGTAGCCGTTTACAGATTGGTTGACATGAAAATGAAAAAAAATGCATTTTTTTTTATACTAGGTGTCAACTTCTTCTTGGGTTAGGGTCATGGTGTCTTTAACACGTTATTTTTTATTGTTTTTTTTCATTTGTTTAATCATGACCTGTATTTGCGGTGTGATCGCTGCATTATTGCCACAGGGTGTAGGTGGTATTTTAACGGTCGTACCCTACCTGATTGCCATGATCGTGGTGTTATTTCGGTTTTTAAATAAAAATCAGAGAGCACCGACACAGGCAGAGCGTAAAAAATTTACCTTAGGTTTTAGCCTGATTTTTTGGTTATATAATTTAGCTTTTGTACTTTTGGGTATCGCAATTTTTTCAAGAAAAGATCCTGAAATTTGGCAAAATTTAATGCTCTATGTTCAACATCCTCAGTTTATGAGTTTAATGGTGATCATGTTGTTACTGATGGCTATCCCTTTGTATTTAATCACCTATTGGTTTTATGGTCCGCAAGCACAGCGGATGGCTGCTCAAAAGTTTGGTGCATAAAGCTTGATCGTTTGGTGATCTTGTTCTATAGATAATAGTATTATTTCATATAGATAGATAAGAACAAATTATGCATCAGCCCACAGTACTGATGACGGGTGGCAGCGGTTTTATTGGCACACATCTCATCAAGGCACTTTTAGCTGCGGATTATAAAGTGATTGGGCTTAGTCGTAAGGCTGGGCGTATTTCTAAATCACCTCATTTAACTTGGGTACAGCAGCTCGATCAAATTCCTCATGACAGAATTGATTATGTGATTAATCTTGCAGGTGAAAGTATCGGCAAAGGTCGCTGGACAGAAACGCGTAAACAGCAATTATTAGAAAGTCGAGTCAAAACCACAGAAGCGCTGTATCAATATTTACGTAAACGTAAAATTTTTCCGAAATGCATTATTTCAGGTTCGGCTGTTGGTTATTATGGTATTGATATTGAAGAACAATGGACAAAAGTGTGCGATGAAAATGCTGCACCACAAGCCATTTTTATGTCAGAGCTATGCCAAAGTTGGGAGCAAGTCACACGCCAATTTCCTGAACAAAATACCATTATCACACGACTAGGTGTGGTCTTGGCTGAAGGTGGCGGAATCTTACCGCAAATGCTACGACCGATTCAGCTCAATTTGGTCAACAAAATAGGTTCCGGTCGGCAGCCTTTTGTGTGGATACATATACAAGATGTGATCCGAAGTATGCTGTTTTTAATGAAACAAACAGAGAAAAAATATGGGTTGCTTGAACCCACGCCAATCGATCCGCATATTTTTAATTTAGTTGCGCCGGAAAAAACGACGCAGGCTCAGTTTGCGCAGATTGCAGCACGTCAATTAGCGAAAAAGCCGTGGCTCAATGTGCCTGCAACTATCTTTAAAATTTTATTGGGTGAGCAATCGCAATTAATTTTAAATGGTCAATTGGTTCAGCCAGCCGCATTATTACAGCAAGGCTTTGAGTTTAAATTTCCGACGTTAAAAGAAGCCTTGCAGGATTTATTGGCTTAGTTGAAATTGACCTATTGAGCATTATTCGACGCTTAACAATGCATCTTGAAACAGGCGAGTCGGACTATAGTGGTCTGCATTGAATGAAGGCGTTTGCCCAGTCATCAGTTCAGCCAATAGCTGAGCTGAAGCAGGTCCCATGCATAAACCATTTCTAAAATGCCCAAAATTTGCCCATAGATTGTCGTAATTTGGCATCTGCCCAATATACGGAATCCCTTCAGGGGAAGATGGGCGCAGGCCAGCCCAAGATTTTACAATTGGAAAGTTGGCAAGCTCTGGCACCATGTCAAAGCAGGATTTTTGAATATGCTGCAAGGTTGTATTTGTTGTCTGAGTATCAAAGCCACATTGGCGCATACTTGAGCCGCAAACCACATGACCGTCTTGGCGTGGAATCAAGTACATGACTTTATTCATGCACATGGTCGGCAACCAGTTCTGCGGAGTTTTAAAGAGAAGCATTTGTCCCTGCACGGGTTGTACGGGTATCTCAATGTCTAGTTGTTCACTCCATGCGGCTGACCAAGCGCCCGTGGCAATAACGAATTGATCAGCTGTATGTTGTTTGCCATCTGCGGTGGTGATGGACTGGATACGATTGTCCGAACGGTTTAATTGGCGGATAGGGCAATGTTCATGAATGATCACTTTGGGATGCTGCTGTAAATAAGCCGTTAATGACTGCAAAAGTCGCGGATTACGGATGTTGGCTAATTGCGAAAAATAAATGCCATGTGCAAAGCGTGCTGAAATGTGAGGATTAATCTGCTCAATTTGCTCGGATTGTAAATATTCCGCCTGTTGCATTGGGTCTTGGTGCAAACGGGCATAATCTAAGCCAATTTCAAAATCATCTTCATCAAAAATCAACATGCCAGTTTCATGAATTTCAAAATCAATCCCAGTGATCGGTTTTAATTTTTCATTCCATTTTTGGTAGCTCTGCTTGCCATAACGTGCGAGCGCATTGACTTCATTGGGATATCGCCAAGGATACATCGGGGAGAGGATGCCACCACCAGCCCAAGATGCGGCAGAACCTGTGCGTTGTTGGTCGAAAATCGTCACCGTACAACCGCGTTCAACGAGTTCCAATGCGCTGAGTAAACCACTAATACCCGCCCCAATAATGGCAATATTCATGTTCTTTTAACCGATGAATGTATGAGTTTGATCTTAACTTCAGCAACGCCGAAGTTTTTCTTCCAAGACTGTTTTTTAAATTTTACAGATATAAAAAAGCCTTCCTGAACGTTACCATTTCAGGAAGGCTTTGCAGGTTATTTCATGTCTTTCAACATGAGTGCTGCATCTTCAGCAAAGTAAGTCCAGATCCCATCTGCACCTGCACGGCGGCAGCTCATAAGCGATTCGATAATCACGTTTTCAGATAGCCAACCATTTTGAATGGCACCTGCCAACATGGCGTATTCGCCACTCACTTGATAGACAAATGTTGGAACACCGAAATTATCTTTGACTTCACGGACGATATCTAAATACGGCATACCCGGTTTTACAATCACCATGTCGGCGCCTTCTTGAATATCGAGTGCGATTTCATGTAAAGCTTCAGCACGGTTACCGATGTCCATTTGGTAATTGTATTTATTGCCACCTTTGAGGTTGCTTGAAGAACCTACCGCATCACGGAATGGCCCGTAAAAGCTCGACGCATATTTTGCAGAATAAGCCATGATGTTGGTATAGATATGGCCATTGGCTTCAAGCGCTTGGCGAATCGCACCGATACGACCATCCATCATGTCACTGGGTGCAACCACATCTGCACCCGCTTCGGCATGGCTGAGTGCTTGTTTAATTAAGCATTCAACGGTTTCATCATTCAGTACATAGCCGGTATCATCAATGATACCGTCTTGACCATGTGTGGTGTATGGGTCGAGCGCACCATCAGTGATGAGAACCATTTCTGGTAGTTCTTTTTTTAATAAGCGGATGGTGCTTTGGACTAAGCCATCTTCATGCCAAGCTGCTTCAGCCGTTAAGCTTTTATCTTCCTGTGGTGTAACTGGGAACAAAGCTAATTTTGAAACACCCAATTCGAGTAAACGTTCTGCCTTTCTTAGTAACAAGTCAGCAGATAGACGCTGTACGTTTGGCATGCTTGGAATATCTTGAGTTTGTTGCTGGCCTGGCAACACAAATACTGGATAAATGAGATGATCAGTCGTCAGTTGAGTTTCACGCACCATAGCGCGAAGCTGGTCATTTTTACGAATGCGACGCATGCGGGTAGCAGGAAAAGCTGGACGATTGAACGTATAGGTCATAACAATCTCATTGATCAGTATTAAACTTTGACTATTGTAGACGCATAATGAGGGTTTGGCGCACCCCGTATTATTTTTTTATTCAATGACAGCGATTCGAGTAGGCTATGACAGATGTAAATAAGAGTTGGACCGGTAATATTGACCTAAACTCGAAGAATGAAATCGATACTTTATTAAATAACATTGCTCAAGCATTTAACAGCTCCCCATTTTTTGTACACAATGCCATGAAAATGACGGTGATTGATGGTCAGATCGAAGCACGTGTCGACATGGCCAGTAATCTAATTGGAAATGTCGCATTCCAAATTTTACATGGTGGCGTCGCGGCAACCCTACTCGACAGTATCGGTGGTATCTCTGCGATGGCAGAATTGTATAAAAAGGCCACAGCTGAAGATCTAGTAGAAACGAGTAAAAAGGTATCTCGCTTAGCGACCGTCGATATGCGTGTGGATTATTTGGCGCCAGGACGTGGACAGTATTTCGTTGCACGAGCAGAAACCTTACGTTTAGGCCGTAAGGGTTGCACTATGCGTATGACCATGGTCAATGATGAAGGTAAAGCGATTGCAACGGCGATTGCATCGTATGCTTATTAAGCCATTTTTAAGTTAACACATTCAAAATGATGAAAAAATAAAGTCCAGTATTGGCAGCAGGGCATGATTTTATCCTGTTGCCAACGAAAAAAAGACTGACGAGTTACATTTTCTATTCTCAGGATATGATTTTTTAGCTTTAAAATGCCGGAAAATTGAAGAAGAGAGACTTTCTCACGACACCATTATCTGACAGCAAAGTTGACATGCTTTGCAAAGCTCATGATGCCATGACCAAGTCTGCTAGATTTAGGACAAATCTATGACAGATACCGTTAGTAACCTGCCAGAAACCCCATCTACAGAGCAGCCCACCGATCAGGAATTAAAAGCACGCAGAAAAAAAGGCCTTGGTATATTGGCTGTATTGATCGTGATTGCTTTGGTGATGTATTTGATTTGGTCAATATTTCTAAATCATTCCGTCAGTACCGATAATGCCTATGTCGGTGCAGAAACAGGGTCGATTACCTCGATGGTCACGGGGCAAGTGGCAGAGGTTTTGGTGAGTGATACGCAGCAAGTGAAAAAAGGCGATGTGCTTGTTCGCATTGATGCTCGTGATGCTGAAATTGCCTTAGCTCAAGCTCAGGCTGAATTACTTAAAGCAAAACGACAATACAAACAAACAGCGGCGAATAGTAGCTCTTTAAACTCACAAATCTTTGTCAGTGATGATGCGATTCATAGTGCAAGCGCACAAGTCGCCAAGGCACAAGCCGATCTGAATAAAGCACAAGATGAATTACAACGTCGTCAACAATTGGCTGCTTCGGGTGCGATTTCTAAAGAAGAATTAAGCACAGCGCAAAGTGCTGTGAATACCGCTAAAGCCAGTTTTGATGTGGCACAAGCAGGACTCGCTCAAGCCAAATCTAGTCAAAAAGCGGCACAAAGTAATAAAGCTGCAAATGATGCATTAATTCAAGACAGCAATGAAAATTCAACCCCAGATGTTTTAGTTGCGCAAGCACGTCTACAACAAGCTCAGTTGGACTTAGAACGTACACAAATTAAAGCACCCTTTGATGGTGTAGTGACACGTCGCAATATTCAAGTTGGGCAACGCATTGCACCGGGAACGTCATTAATGATGGTGGTGCCTGTCTCTCAGTTATATGTCGATGCCAACTTTAAAGAAAGCCAATTGGCAGGGGTGCAAGCGGGTCAAAAAGTTGAACTGACATCTGATCTGTATGGTGACAAAGTTAAATTTAATGGCATAGTCACTGGTTTTTCTGGTGGCACAGGTTCAGCATTTGCCTTGATTCCAGCACAAAATGCCACAGGAAACTGGATTAAAGTGGTTCAGCGTTTACCTGTGAGGATACGTTTAGATCCAAAAGAGTTGGCAGAACACCCACTACGTGTGGGGCTGTCTATGGAAGCGACGATTGACTTGAAATCGAAGTAATTGCCTATGAATCAGCAAATGCAAATGACTGACCTGAAAGGTGGTCGTCTGATTCTCGCTGCCTTGGTCTTGGCATTGGCGAACTTTATGGTTGTGCTCGACATGACTATTGCCAATGTATCTGTGCCGCATATTACCGGTAGCCTTGCAGTGTCGGCATCCCAAGGGACATGGGTCATTACCTCTTATGCCGTGGCAGAAGCGATTTGTGTGCCATTAACCGGTTGGCTCGCTGGGCGCTTTGGTTCTGTACGGGTTTTTGTGATCAGCCTGTTTGGCTTTACAGTATTTTCGATACTGTGTGGTTTGTCGACCAGTTTAGAAATGTTGGTGTTTTGCCGAATTGGGCAAGGTTTGTTTGGTGGTCCGATTATGCCACTGAGCCAAACGTTGTTAATGCGCATTTTCCCTCCTGAAAAGCAATCCCAAGCCATGGGGATGTGGGCAATGACCACTGTAGTTGGCCCTATTTTAGGTCCAATTTTGGGTGGTACGATCAGTGATAATTTATCTTGGCATTAGATTTTCTTTATCAATATTCCTGTCGGAATAGGTTGTGCAATCGCAGCGATGCGCTTACTGAAAACGGCTGAAACTCCAACACAGAAATTGAAAATTGACCGCGGTGGCTTGCTGCTGTTGGTGTTATGGATCGGTGCCTTGCAATTGATGTTGGACTTGGGCCATGAACGAGATTGGTTTAATAATCCATTTATCGTGGTGCTGGCACTGACGGCATTTGTTGGGCTGATCGTTTTCACGATTTGGGAGCTGACTGAGCGGCATCCAGTGGTGAATATACTGCTGTTTAAGTACCGAAGTTTTACCATTTCGGTCTTGGCTTTGGCGTTTGGTTTTGGTGCCTTCTTTGGCAGTATTGTCCTGATTCCGCAGTGGTTACAAATTAACTTGGGCTATACCGCAACGTGGGCCGGTTATCTCACGGCAACGATGGGCGTCGGTAGTTTGACCATGTCGCCAATTGTTGCAAAGCTTGCAACCAAATACGATCAACGTGCTTTGGCGAGTTTTGGTTTAAGTATCTTGGGCGGAGTCACCCTTATGCGCGCCTTTTGGACCACGGATGCAGACTTTATGGCTTTGGCTTTACCGCAAATATTACAAGGTTTTGCCGTGCCATTTTTCTTTATTCCCTTGTCAAATATGGCCTTAGCATCTGTACTGCCACAAGACATGGCATCTGCAGCAGGTTTGATGAACTTCTTAAGAACCATGGCAGGGGCAATTGGAGCCTCGATTGCAGTAACCATTTGGGATGATCACACCAAAGTCGCACGCAGTGAAATGGTCAGTAATTTACATGTTACTGAGGTACAAAATACCTTGGTGAATCATGGAATGAGTTCAGAAGCTGCTCTGGGTTACATCTCCAGTTTGGTGGATAAAGAAGCCTTAACGCTTTCAGCTAATCATGTGTTTTTAGTCTTGGCGGGTGTCTTTATATTCGCCGCACTGATCATTTGGCTCTGTCCGCGACCTAAAGCAGGTGTGGGTGGTGGTCATGCACACTAAATATCATCAAGTATAAAAAACCGCTCATTCGAGCGGTTTTTTTGCGTACGGCGTTGATTGGAAAAAATTAAAGGTCCGAGCGCGCCCGTTTAAGTGCAGACCGCCACTGAGCCAAATGAAATTCACATTGATCAGCATTCATTTTTGGTTCAAAAGCACGTTCTAATTGCCATGATGCGGCAATTTCATCAAGATTTGAAAACACACCCGCTTTGAGTCCGGCCATTGCGGCAGCGCCCCATGCTGTTGATTCTAAAAGTTTAGGACGCAGTACAGGCACATTTAAAATATCGGCCTGAAATTGCATCAGCATATCATTGCTACTGGCACCGCCATCGACCCTGAGTTCTTTAAGTGGACTAGACAGGTCTGACTGCATGGCGGTCAATACATCCGACACTTGAAAGGCGATGGACTCAAGGGCAGCACGAGCTATGTGGGATTTATTGGTACCACGTGACATGCCGCAGAGGAGGGCACGGGCATCACTGTCCCAATGCGGAGCGCCTAGCCCAGTAAAGGCAGGAACCAGAACCACGCCATCGGTGTGTTCAACTTGGCACGCGAGTTTTTCAACATCACTGCTTTTTTGAATAATCCCTAAACCGTCTCGCAGCCATTGCACGATTGCGCCAGCCATAAACACACTACCTTCAAGTGCATAATGGGCTTGACCTTGAGCTTGCCATGCAAGGGTTGAGAGTAATTTATTGTGGCTATATTGAACTTCAGTGCCGGTGTTAAAGAGCATGAAACAGCCGGTACCATAGGTATTTTTTGCTGTTCCTACGTCAAAGCATGACTGTCCAAATAACGCAGATTGCTGATCACCTAAAATGCCGGTAATGGGAATGTTTGCGCCAAGTAAACCTGTAGCGGTATCTGCAATATATTCATCTGAACTGATGATTTTAGGAAGCACTGACAGGGGAATATCGAATAATTCTAAGAGTTCTTCATCCCAAGCTTGTTGCTGTAAGTTCATTAGCATGGTTCGTGAGGCATTGCTGGCTTCAATCACATGCTCTGCACCTTGCGTCAGGTTCCACACCAACCAACTGTCAATCGTGCCAAAAGCCACATGACCTTGCTCTGCGAGTTCACGTAGACCTTGTGTGTGTTCTAATAACCAGACCAATTTGCCAGCACTAAAATAGGGATCGATACGTAAACCGGTCTTTTTGTGAATGAGGTCATTGAGGTTTTGTTGGGTCAGTTGTCCACACCACTCGGTTGCACGGCGGTCTTGCCAGACAATTGCAGGGGCAAGGGGTTGACCTGTGCGTTTATCCCAAACCACAGTGGTTTCACGCTGATTGGTCAGTCCAATGGCTTTAATATCTTTTGCGAGGATACGAGCAGAAGCGAGTGCTTGTTGCACGACGGCAATTTGTGTACTCCAAATTTCTTGAGCATCTTGCTCCACCCAACCCGAATGCGGGGTTTGAATATGGGTTTCCCGTTGAGCTGTAGCTTGAACTTGTCCATGTTCGTTAAAAATGATCGCACGACTTGAAGTCGTTCCTTGATCGAGTGCCAATAAATAGCTCATATATTTTTCTTTTGCGGTCTTGAAAAATAAAATATTAACGCAATTATGTAATTAAGCGCAGATCAATGTGTAATTGTTTCGAAATTGCATCGCAATTTTTTGAAGTTATGCTATGATGACGCTACTTTGGGGATGTTTCTGGCTTCGACGCTGGTGATGAAACTCATAGATGCATGTCGAGAGCGCATTTTCTCTCGTAAATCAAATTTGCATATTTTAGTCGCAAACGACGAAACTTACGCTCTAGCTGCCTAAGGGCAGCTTGTCCGCATCCCTGAATACTTGTGGTTAGGGGTCCCGACTGAAGCGAACGCACACAAGTCCGTATAAGATCAAGCCTTGGGGTCTTATACTAAATCTTAAAGGATCGCGATTTGTACCCTGTTCGTCGGGTCACAAAGAGCTAAATCAATAGACGATATCTAAGCATGTAGTATTCTCGAGCGTAGTGCTGGCGGACGCGGGTTCAACTCCCGCCATCTCCACCAAATTCCTAAAAAAGCCTTTAAGCTTAATGTTTAAAGGCTTTTTTATTGGCTGTATTGCCTGTCGCTTGAGCAGTGCACCTCAATTTTTGCCTTTTACGGGTAATTATTGGAAAAATTTATCCATTTAATTTTTAGTCTAGATAATGGGTATATAGATTAACTCATAGATACGAGATGCAGAAAAGCACAGCCCCAAGATAAGTATTACCGCCTTTCAGATGAAAATGGCTCATCACTATTAATCATACCCATTGGACAAAATGAAAGAAACGTATGCTATACCGTTCAAGGTGAACGCAATTCTGATTCATTCTGTCTATATCCTGAGGGGGAATTTAAAGAAAGCAAGAGAGCTTGCCATTGAACTGAAATAAATGTATTACAAGTCAGTCTATTACAAATACATCAAGCTATTTTTTAAAGTGGTCGTTGAGAATCAAAGAATAAATAGTCATGATCTAAAAATGATAATTTGCTTTATTCAACTCTTTTGAGACAACAGTGTAATCTTTAATCCCTTAGGAAAATTCGGTTCAAATTGGATGGTATAAACATATTGTTGCAGCATTATTTTGACCAAAGATAAGCCCAGTCCATGACCTTTCTGCTGAGACGATTTACGCCAAAAACGTTGCCCTAAGTAACGAATGTCTTCGGCATTTAAATGTCGGCCGTTATCTTGAATGTGTAAAGTGTTTTTCTGCATGCTCACCTCAATCACATCAGCGTTTGCATGCAATAAGGCATTTTCAAGCAGATTTTTAAGAACAGAATACAAGACAAATTCAGGTAATATCAAATCACCAAGACTGTGCCAATCGACCTGAATTTTAGCTGTTGCTTCAGGATAAATTAGTGCTAAATCATCAAGTACTTTGGCAATAATGGGCTGTACCTGAATGCTTGCTTTGATCTGTTCAATAGATTGATCGGTATTCGATAACATCAGTAATTGCTCAAGTAAATCAGCATAGCGACGGACACTTTGATTTGCTTGATCCAAGCTATATTGCAATTTCATATTGCCGTCCGTTTTTGCCATCAGTTGTGCCAATTGCACATTGGTTTTAATTGCGGTTAAAGGACTCCGTAATTCATGCGCCGCGTATGCACTAAAGACTTTTTCATTTTCAAGACTTTGATGCAGTTTATGGACTAAGCGATTCGAATTTTGCACAAAAGGGTAGACCTCTGAGGGCATGGTATTGGCATCTAAGCTTGTGAGATATTGGCTTGCTTCATTGAGCGATAAATTTGACTGACTTAAATCGCTTACAACCAGATCCAAGGCTTTAAATTCTCGACGAATGATCAAAACAATTAAGCCGATACACAACAGTAATGACAAGATCAGCGGAATTAAGACCGATTGCAAAATCTGTTTTAGCAAAGACTCCCGCAAAAACATACGCTCTGCAGCCACCACTTGAATCTCACCACGGCGTAACACATAACTGCGCCATTGCGTCTCACCTTGTTGCCAAGTACTAAAACCAACCGCTTGCTGACTTAAATCTTTCGGTGCACCGCGTGTTTTGGCAATGACATGCTGTCCTACACTGATGTCAGAGCTAAATAAAGATACTTCGCAAGCGATCAATGGTTCTTGATCTGTGGAATGAAGTTGTTGGACTAAGGCAGACTCATCCAAACTTTGCAGTGGTAATTGTTGAATCAGTCGTGCGACCATTTGTGCGGAGGCATGCAAACGTTGATCTAAGGTGTCCTGAAGACGCTTTTGTAAGTCGATATACAGCCAAACAAACACCACACTCCATAAGCCGATCATCACAGCCAGAAGACTGCTGACCAAGCGCCATTTTAAGCTGTGTGATTTTTGCATGGGATTGACTCAGCAATTCTAAACATATAACCGACACCACGAATGGTTTGAATATAGTCCGCATTCAATTTTTGCCTTAAGTGATAAATATGGACATTCAGGGCATTACTTTCGATACTGTCTTGGAAGCCGTATAACTTGTCTAATAGCACTTCATTTTTAAGTACTTGATTTGGATGGCTCATCAAGGTTTCGAGCAAACTGTATTCACGGCGTGAAAGCTGAATCATCTGATCTTGATAATGGACTTCTTGAGTGTCTTTATTGAGCTTTAAGTGGTCAAATTGAATGACATTCGATGAAAAACCGCGGTGACGTCGGGTGAGTGCATGAACCCGTGCAATCAGTTCATCCAGTTCAAAAGGCTTGGTTAAATAGTCATCAGCACCGACATTTAATGCCTCAACACATTGTTGGGTCTGTAACCGTGCGGTTAAAACCAAAACAGGGACATGAATCTGATCTCTGCGCCATGATCGCAGTAAGTCTAAACCATCTTGGTCAGGTAGGCCTAAATCAAGTAAACATAGATCGACCGCACTGTGGCGGATAAAATAATCCGCATTACGCGCATGACTCACATGTTCTACTGAAATATTTAAAAAATCCAATGTGGCACAAATACTTGAGGCAATATATGGATCATCTTCAACCAAAACAACAAACATAGCGTTTTCCTGACTTCCTACCTGTATTTTATAAATGATTTATCTTGTTAATGCTCCCTTAATTTATGCTTTTGCATAATCAACCAAAATAGATTCGTATCGGGTATTGGAAGTCATCTATGCGTATAGGGTTAGCAGGGTTGTGTGGAATATTCAGCATTTTGAGTATGCAAAGCGCATTGGCTGATTTTTTACCCCCTGATCAAGCATTTGCTTTTCAGGCTGTATCGACAGCGCAAGACCAAGCCAGCTTCACGTGGCGTATTGCTGATGGTTATTATCTGTATCATGATCAGCTTAAAGTCATTGAAAATGGCAAAGCATTATCACTGCAACTGCCTCGTCCACAGCAAAAAGATGACCCCAATTTCGGCATGACCGACGTACATTATGGGCAAGTGCAAGCGACTGTCGCCATGCAACCGAAGCAAAGCTATAAAATTGAATGGCAAGGCTGTGCCGAAAGTGGCTTATGTTATCCAGTACAGCGTACAACCATTCACACCGATGCCGATGGATTATTGCCTGAAAGCAAGCTGAGTCAGCAAAGTATAACGCAAAAGAAATTATTAGATGCAGTCACATCGTCGTCATTACCCAATACTGCAATGCTTGCAGATCCACAGGCGAAAAACACTGAAACTGTAACAGTTGTAACGCCAGCAAATACAGCAGAAGTCAAAGCGGATGAAAATGGTTTAAGTCCCTCTTCTGAAGTTACTGCTTTAACAGAACCTAGCGAAGCCAGTGCGCCAGAGCTAGATGATGCCTTGATGATGCAGTCAAGTTCTGAATCTGTGACTACAACGAATGCTGAACAGCGTACGAAGCAGGTCGATTGGAACAACGACCAGTACTTCTTTTATTTACTTTCAACAGACAATATTGCACTGAATCTGATCATTTTTTTAGGTTTAGGTGTATTGCTCGCATTCTTACCATGTTCCTTACCACTGATTCCGATCTTATCCAGTATTTTAGTGCAACGTCATCGTGGCTATCGTGCCGGCATGATTGCAGGTGTCTTTGTGGTCGGAATGGCATTGATTTATGCCTTGATGGGTTTAGCTGTGGCAGGACTCGGCTATAACTTCCAACGTTGGTTACAAAGTCCCATATTTATTGGGTTATTTGCCGTGATGTTCGTGCTGTTTGCATTGAATTTATTTGGCGTATTCCAGTTGTCTTTACCACAAGGTGTATTACAGCGTTTAGATCAATGGCAACAACGACAAAAAGGTGGAACCTTATGGGGTTCATTCATTATGGGCATGATCTCTGCGCTAATTGTCGGACCCTGTATGAGTGCGCCATTGGCAGGGGCTTTGCTGTTTGTTGCGCAATTGCCTGAACCGTGGATGGGGGCTAGTTACCTGTTTATTCTAGGTCTAGGTGTGGGCTTACCATTGTTGATTGCCTGTGTGTTTGGTGCACAGTACTTACCCAAACCGGGCGTGTGGATGGATCGTCTGAAATTCACTTTCGGTTTTGTCATGCTGTTGTTGGCGGTGTATTTCCTGCGTCCTTTACTGCCGAGTGTGGTTTATTTGACGTTGATGGGACTCTTATTCATCAGTATCACGGTTTACATTTTATGGAAGATACGTCCGCATATTTCGCAGATGTCGACGCAACTGTTGTTCATTGCAATGAGCTTAGCTACTGCAATATCGGGTGGATGGTATATCACGCAAGCATGGTCACAACTGAGTACAACACAAGCCACATCATTAGTCGCATGGCAAAAAGTACGTACCCAAACCGAGCTTGAACAAGCACTGAATCAAGTCAAAGGACAAGCAGTACTCATCGATGTGTATGCTGATTGGTGTGTGGCTTGTCAGCCGATTGAAAAAGAGGTGATGCCTCGTTCCGATGTACAAGCTGGTTTAGCACATGTTGCTCGGATCAAACTCGACTTAACAGAATACGAAGCAAGTCAGGATGCCATACTAAAACAATGGCAAATTTTAGGGCCACCGACCTTAATTTTCTTAGATACAGAGCATCAGGAACAGCGCAATCTACGTTTGACGGGTACCTTTAGTGCAGAGCAACTCTTGAACCGACTTAAGGTAGGAGCACAGCGATGATTTCGAATGAAGCCTTGCATCTTGGACCATTCATGTTGCCTTGGGGACTGTTGTGTTTTGTGTTGGCTTTGCTGGTCAGCGCCATGATTGGACGAAAAGTCGGGCAAAAAGCACAGTGGTCAGCCGAGATTCAACAGCGTTTCCAAGATTCTATTTGGAACAGTGTTTGGATCGGATTAATAGGTGCACGCCTAGTTTTTATTGGATTAAATCTGGAATCTTATCTCGCATCGCCCATTGATATGCTGAAAATTCAAGATAAAGGTTTTCATCTAATAGGCGGTGTGCTGACAGGAAGCGCGTGGTTTTGGTGGAAAAACTCAGCCATGACAAAAAAAGCCAAGGCCATTTTATTACTGATCTTTGTCCTGCTTATGGGGGCAGGATGGACAGTACAAAAAATCATGCATCAAGATAGCCATTATCCAAATTTGAGTTTTCCAAGTCTGAACCTAGCCAGTCAAGGTCGGTCAGAAATGATTGCGCTAAAACAATTTCAAGGTCAGCCCACGATTGTGAATTTATGGGCGAGTTGGTGCCCGCCGTGTCATCGTGAAATGCCCGTATTACAGCGTGCGCAGGATCAATATCCTGAGGTGCATTTTGTCATGCTCAATCAAGGTGAAGAGGTCGATACTGTCCGTACTTATCTCACAAAACATCAATTCAGTTTTCAAAATATTTTGCTCGATATGCAGGGTGAAATGCCACAAGCAGTGAACAGTTTAGGTTTACCCACTACCTTATTTTTCAATGCACAAGGTCAGTTGATTGCGCGTCATCAAGGCGAACTCAGTCAAGCGATGTTGCAACAATACTTAAAGAAAATGAATCCATAAATTAATCATAGGATATGTGTCATGAATACTTTACTTAAAACCAGTTTAGTTATCGGAACACTGTTGACGGTGGCATGTGGTGTCAGTGCTAATCCGAATGCCATTAAAAAACAACTAGAAAAAGAAGGCTTTCAATTTGTAAAACCAATTCCTGCACCCGAAGGTTTAACAGGTTGGGTGGGGCATGAAGACCAATATTCCAATACCATTTTTATTTCTAAAGATGGTAAATATTATATAAAAGGTGAGTTGTTTGATGCCCAAGGCAATAATCTTTCAAACACCCAAATTGAAACCCATATGAAAAAAGCCATTTTGGATGATGTATGGAAAACATTAGAAGATTCAACCTGGATTCAAGATGGCAAAACCGATGCGCCACGTATTGTCTATGTATTCTCAGATCCCAATTGCCCGTATTGCCATAAATTTTGGCAAGAAGCACGTCCTTGGGTAGAGTCAGGCAAGGTTCAATTGCGTCATATTCAGGTCGGCGTTATTCGTGAAGAAAGTCGTGCTCAGGTAGCAACTTTGCTGATGTCAAAAAATCCAGCAGCCGTATTTAATGATATCAATGTCAATCGTGGCAAAAAGCGCCTTAAACCAGCAGAAAATATTCCTTTAGAGATTGCAGAAAAAATTGATTTTAACCAAAGCTTAATGGGCAAATATGGTTTCTTCTCAACACCATCCATTGCTTGGCGTGATAGCAAGGGTAACTTCCAGTCTGCACAAGGGATGCCGAGTGATCTCAAAGAAATATTTGAAAAATAAGGAAAATAGATGCTCACCAAGCCAACACAACAGCGCGTCTAAGATCATGCTAAGCTCAACGTCAACGACTTAAACATCAGGGGGCGCAATGTCAAATTTACAAGATCCACGCGTATTGTTCGCTTTGGAACGTACAGCATTGGCATGGAACCGCAGTGGTTTAGCCCTGATAGCCTTTGGTTTTGTGATTGAAAAATCAAATGTATTGCTACAACTACTGCACCCTGAGGAATATCAGCACAAAATTATCTATGGACAGTGGCTTGGCATTGCCGTGATTGTGTTTGGTTTATTGGTGAACTTTGCCTCAATTTTGCAATATCGTCGAGGATTAAGCTCATTAACCGAACAGGAATTTATTGAGGATTATCATACACAACATCCCGTGTGGCTGAATTTATTGACCATGCTGACTGGGTTTTTGCTGATCATCTCATTTTGGATTTACTAAACTTGGCTGAGCTTCCATACAAAAGCATGCACAAAAATGTTTATTCCTGACAGTACAATTGATACAGCGTTTGCATAATACCCAGCACTTTAGGGTCTGCCAATTGATAAAAAATTTGTTTGCCTTCACGACGTGTCGAGACAATTTTATTGTTCCGTAAAACGGTCAATTGTTGTGATAGGGTCGGCTGATGAATATCAGTACATTCCTCAATTTGCTGAACATTTAATTCGCCATTGATCAACACACATAAAATTTTTAAACGGTCCGGATTTGATAACACTTTCAAACAATTGGAAACGGTATCAACCTGCGTAAATTCAATTTTTAAGTTATCGATTGCGATGTTCATAACGTCTAACCTGAATCATAAAAAGCAAAAGGAGCATAGTATGTCGAGATAATAACATAAAATGACTTGATTAATATATAAAGTTATATAATATAAGTTTAAATATTGTTTTATGGCGCATTAACTATGCATGATTTTGTGACAGCGTTTCTTGGTGGTGCTCTGTTGGGTATAGCAGTGGTGGGTTATTTGTATGTCCATGGGCGTATTGCAGGCATCAGTGGCTTAATTGCGCAGGTACTGAATCCACAGACGATTTTTAAAACGCCTGCAGTGTGGTTTCTTTCAGGCTTGATCATCACGCCATTTATTTATGGTCTTTTTGTACAACCAGAGATTATCGTGTCTGCTAGCCCAATAATGATGATTATTGCTGGTTTACTAGTGGGTTTTGGTACCCGCTTAGGTTCTGGTTGTACCAGTGGTCACGGTATTTGTGGGATCAGCCGATTATCTAAACGTTCCATCATTGCAACTATGACCTTTATGTTTGCAGGCTTTATTGCTGTATATGTCGTTCGTCACTTGATTGGAGCATTCTAAAATGAAAAACTTTTTAGCTTTTGTATTTGGTTCGCTTTTTTCAGTGGGTTTGATGTTCTCTGGCATGTCTAATCCGCAAAAAGTGATCGATTTTTTAGACATATTTGGTAATTGGGATGCAAGCCTTGCCTTTGTAATGATGGGGGCAATTGCTGTGGCATTTATTCCATTCCAAAAAGCGGTACGTAGCAGTGCACCAACCACAGTATTTAATGAGCAGATTGATTTACCAAGTAACAATAAAATTGATTCAAAGCTTATTATCGGTGCCTTAATATTTGGTGCAGGATGGGGGATTGCCGGCATTTGCCCAGCGCCAAGTTTCACCTTAATTGGCTTAGGGCATTATCAAGTTTTATATTTTATAGTGGCGATGCTTGCAGGCGTGTTGATTCACCGTAAATGGTCAGGAGCTTAACTATGCAACAACCGATTGTTCAGGATTTTTTTGATCAAGCGACCAATACATTTAGTTATGTGGTGAGTGATCCGGTAACCAAGCGCTGCGCTATCATTGACAGTGTTTTGGACTATGATGCGGCTTCGGCAACCACCTCGACCACCCATGCTGATGAAATCATTGCATATGTCAAAGTACAAGATTTAAAAGTAGATTGGATTTTGGAAACCCATGTGCATGCCGATCATTTGACTGCAGCACAGTATTTAAAATCTGTACTCGGTGGCAAAATTGCCATGAGTCATCACATTGCCTTGGTGCAAGAAACCTTTAGTGCCATTTATAATTTAGATATCAAGCAGTTTAATGCTCAACAACCATTTAATTATTTATTTGATGATCATGAGCATTTTCATATTGGTGAGCTAGAGGCCTATAACATCCCGACACCAGGTCATACGCCTGCATGTTTAAGTTATGTAGTGGGTGATGTAGTTTTTGTCGGTGATACTTTATTTATGCCAGATTATGGCACAGCACGTTGTGATTTTCCGCGTGGTAGTGCAGATTCCTTATTTGATTCGGTGCAAAAACTGTATCAATTGCCAGCGTCCACCCGGGTGTTCTTGTGCCATGACTATTTACCAAAAACGCGTGATGAATATCACTGCCAAACCGATATTCAAACGCAAAAAGAGCACAATATTCATATTCATGAGGGAACTACAAAATCTGAATTTGTGCAGATGCGTCATGAGCGGGATGCAACATTAAGTATGCCTAAACTGATTTTGCCGTCGATTCAAATCAATATGAAAGCGGGTCAATTTCCCGAACCTGAAGAAAATGGGGTGTCGTATTTAAAGTTACCGCTTAATTTTTTTTAAAACCTAAAAATATTGTATTTCAAATTATTAAAGACTTATTTATGTCTTTATCTTAAAAATTCATATTTATATCTTTAAAGTGAATATTCACTTTAAAGATCTTGGTATTTTAGGTATATTTATTCTATAAAGCTGACTTGTATGATCGGATTTCAAGGAAGCACTGCTTTTTAAGTATTTTTGCTTTCGTTGGCATCTGTTGAGAGAATATGTTGCTAAGACAGAGTGGACTGTTTTTTGCAATTTTAACTTTAGTTTTGCAAATCGCAGTATATTTACAACCGCTATTACCCGAAGAATTTCAAATTGCTCCGGTATGTCTCTCTATTACACATAATTTACTGTCCCCAGAAAAGCACAAACACGTACATGAGACGTATAACGAACTTGTTCATCATCTGACCCACGATCATAATCACGACGATCACAATGGACATAACCATCAATGCCAATACTGTACCGTCTATGGTGATGTTGTCCTACCTTTTGATTTTGAGATAGTTGAAATCATCGATAAGATTCAAGTCCGTCTAAGTTTCTATAAAGATGCTTTCCGACATGTATATTTCTCGCTGCAAAGGCTTTACTTACTTCCACAAGGTAGGGCACCTCCACACACACTTTAAATCCTAATCAGACCAACAATTTGAATTGTTGATTTACCTCGGTATTTAAAGAGTGATTTTATGAAACTTTATATTTTTGCATCGTTTAGCGGATGCGAACAGAATCGGTTCGCCTATATCATTAGGCTAAAACAATTGATCAAATCCCAACAGATTCACAACAGTCTGCGTCATCGTACTGATCTATCTTTCCTAAAGCAGTCCCGAAATTATGGGCCGTTAGTGGTTCACCGCATAATTCCACAATAAGGTGATAGACATGGATTTAGGTTTGACAGCACTTGAATTGGCGCGAATTCAATTCGCTTTTACAGTTTCTTTTCATATTATTTTCCCTGCAATTTCCATTGGGCTAGCAAGTTTTCTTGCGGTCTTAGAATGGCGTTGGCTTAAAACACAAGATCCCGTTTACCGAGATCTGTTCCAATTTTGGATCAAGGTGTTTGCATTGTCTTTCGGAATGGGAGTAGTTTCAGGGGTAGTCATGAGCTACCAATTTGGCACCAACTGGAGTGAATTCTCTCGTATTGCGGGTAGTGTCACTGGTCCCTTACTCAGTTATGAGGTCTTGAGTGCCTTCTTCTTAGAAGCGGGTTTCCTAGGCATTATGCTGTTTGGGTGGGGAAGAGTGGGTCCTAAAACCCATTTCTTTGCCACACTGATGGTGGCAATTGGCACCTGTATTTCCATGTTTTGGATTTTATCTTCCAATAGCTGGATGCAAACTCCACAAGGCTTTAGCTTTGAAAATGGCATTATAGTGCCGCAAGATTGGTTTGCTATCGTTTTTAACCCATCATTCCCTTATCGCTTAGCGCATATGGCTCTAGCAGCATTCCTTGTATCTGGCTTATTGGTCGCTGCTACTGCAGCATGGCACTTACTCAAAGGTCGCCGTGATGCCTTAGTAAAAAAATCATTTTCTATGGCGATGTGGATGATTCTCGCACTTGCACCTTTACAGGTATTTGTGGGGGATATGCATGGTCTAAATACTTTAGAACATCAACCTGCGAAACTTGCTGCAATTGAAGGACATTGGGAAACTAATAAAGATCATGGCATGCCGTTATATTTGTTCGGTATTCCTGATATGGAGGCGGAAGAAACCAAGTATGCAATTGGCATTCCGAACCTCGGTAGTCTGATCATGACGCACACCTTAGAGGGAGAGGTGAAAGGCTTAAAAGAATTTGCCCCTGAAGATCGACCAAACTCGCTCATAGTATTTTGGAGCTTCCGCATTATGGTCGGTATGGGAGTCTTGATGATTTTGCTTGCTCTGATGGGTGCATGGTTGCGTAAAACTGGGAAATTTTATGAGTCAAAATGGCTCCACAAATTTGCCTTATGTATGGGACCTTCAGGCTTTATTGCCTTGCTTGCTGGTTGGTTTACCACAGAAGTCGGTCGTCAACCTTGGGTCGTGTATGGCGTACTGCGTACCAAAGACGCCTTGTCACCAGTATCGGCAGAACAAGTCGGTTTAACCTTAATAATCTTTGTGATCGTGTACTGCATCGTATTTGGTATTGGGATTTATTACATGCTCAAATTGATGGTTAAAGGACCACAGTTCATTCATTCTCAAGCCCATAGCGATGGTGAGGTCATTCGTGCATCAAATCGTCCAATGAGTACGATTGATGAGTCGCTTGAAGTACAACCACAGGAGAAAAACCATGATTGATTTATCCTTAATTTGGGTAGTAATCATTGCTGTAGGTGTGCTGATTTATGTGGTACTCGATGGCTTTGATTTAGGGATTGGTATCCTTTTTCCTTTAGTAAAAGATCGCCAAGAACGCGATGTGATGATGAATACCGTTGCACCAGTTTGGGATGGCAATGAAACATGGATGGTTTTAGGTGGTGCTGGCTTATTTGCGGCATTTCCATTGGTGTATTCGACTGTACTCTCTGCGCTGTATATGCCGATTATCTTAATGGTCATCTCGCTGATTTTTCGTGGAGTCGCCTTTGAGTTTCGTTTTAAAGCGAACCGCACCAAACATTTATGGGATCAAGCGTTTATTTGGGGCTCGATCTTGGCATCATTCTTCCAAGGTATGATTTTAGGTGCTTATATCCAAGGGATTGAAACCACCAATGGTATTTATAGTGGTGGCGGATTGGATTGGCTGACCCCATTTTCAATTTTTACTGGGATTGCTGTAGTGGTGCTGTATGCCACTTTGGGCTGCGGATGGTTGATTTTTAAAACTGATGCACGTGTTCAAAATCATATGTTTAGCATCATGCCAAAACTGATTATCGCCTTATTTGTGATTTTTGCTGCAGTGAGTATTTACACCCCATTGGTACATGCAGAGATTGCAAATCGTTGGTTTAGCTTGCCGCAACTGTACTATTTTAGCCCTGTGCCGATTTTAGTATTGATCTTCACATTATTGGCTTTACGTGCCTGTAAAAGACGTCAGGAATTTGCACCATTTATTTATACACTTGTCTTAGTTGTGCTGGCATATACAGGGTTCTTAATCAGTCTATGGCCAAATATCATCCCACCATCCGTCACCATTTGGCAGGCAGCAGCACCGCAAAGCAGTCAATTGTTCGCCTTGATTGGAGCATTGGTGCTGATACCGATTATTTTGTTCTATACCGCATTGTCGTATTGGGTGTTCCGTGACAAAGTTCGTGTCGGCGATGATGGCTATCATTAAGGAGAATCATCATGAAACTGAATCAAGCAGGCTGGTTTATTGTGCTATGGCTTGGTGGTGTCTTGAGTTTGGCGCTTGTCGCAGGGTTCTTTAGACTGCTGGTGCAGTGGGCTTACTAGAACCTATTCCTTAAATCTGAATCCACTATTTTGCCGGGTAAGATAGTGGATTTTTTTGAGGGACTAAAGGTGAATTGAGTAGGTAGAATATGACAATTTAAAGTGTCGAAATACATAAAATATATTTTTTTATATTCAATACTTCTTTTGAATGATTTTTCTGTTTTTTTAGCTTCTATATTGTTAAAACTAACATGAAGCATTGAAAAAATCTTAAGGAGCGTGAGTGGAACTTAAACAGCTCAAATATTTCATCACCATTGTAGAGTCTGGAAGTTTAGGCAAAGCTGCACAAAAACTTGAGGTTGGCACATCGGCACTCAGTCAACAGATTGCCAAGCTTGAAGATGAACTCTGTACACGCTTATTACAGCGAAACTCAACAGGTGTGACACCTACGCCATCAGGTTTGGCATTTTTTAAGCAAGCTCAACTTTCTCTACGTCATGTGCAATATGCCATTGAGGCGGCGCACTCATCTCGTCTGACGGGTCATGTCAGCGTTGGATTTTCACCTAGTATAGCGTCAGTTCTGGGCATACCATTTATGCAGCTCATGTCAGAGCGTTATCCTGATATTAAAATTCATTTAGTTGAAAGTCTCTCGGGAAATTTAACCAATTTAGTAAATTCGAGACAATTAGATATCGCGATCATTTTCACACAAGATGTGGATGTCAATTGGGCTGTACAGCCCTTATTAAAAGAACAAATGTTTTTAATGGCAAACAGTTGCTTACTTAAATCGTTTGGCTTTGATCAATGTATACAAGAGGGGCGAATTGATTTAGAAAAAATCAATCGATTACCTTTGGTTTTGCCGAGTCAGCGACATGGTTTAAGAAAATTTTTAGATCAAAAAGTCGAAGGATTAGACGTAAATTATGAAATCGATGGTTTACATCTGTTAATGAATTGCGTGAGCAATTTAAATTTGGCAACCATACAGCCAGTCAGTGCCCATTTTGACTATCTAAAAACCGATATTTGTTTATTGAAAGTTGTCGAGCCTGAATTAGACCGTGTGAATTATTTGATTAGTTTATCCGAAGAAGAGCTATCACCTGCCAGTCTGGCAACCAAAGTAGCCATTAAAAGTTGTGTTAAAGAGTTGATCAACAATGGTTTATGGCCTAGCGCTGAACTATTAGACTTTTAGCCTATTTAATTTTACTAAACACCTATTTAAAAGTTGCCTATCACAGCGCTAGGCAGTTTTGGTCTTAAATTACATCAAATTCGAAAGGGAAGACATCGAATGCATGATGTAATTGTAATTGGCGGTGGGAATGCCGCTTTATGTGCAGCATTGACAGCAAGGGAGGCTGGCGCTTCAGTTTTATTGTTAGAAGCAGCACCAAAGGAATGGCGTGGTGGAAATTCACAACATACCCGTAACCTGCGTTGTATGCATGATGAACCTCAAGATGTGTTAGTCGATGCCTATCCAGAAGAAGAATAGTGGCAGGACTTACTCAAAGTAACTGCAGGTAAAACCAATGAGCATTTAGCCCGTTTAGTGATTCGCACCACGGCAATTTGCCGTAATTGGATGCGTCAACATGGGGTAAATTTTCAACCACCTTTATCTGGTGCATTACATGTAGCACGGACCAATGCTTTTTTTATGGGCGGTGGTAAAGCTTTGGTGAATGCCTATTTTAGAAGTGCAAAAGATTTAGGGGTCGAGATTCGCTACAACACAAAAATCAATGAACTGATTATTGAAGATGGGACATTTATTGCTGCAATTGCTGAAGATGGCACGCGTTTTGACGGCGCTTCATGTGTATTAGCTGCAGGTGGATTTGAATCCAATCGCGAATGGTTAAAAGAAGCGTGGGGACAAAATGAAAATGGAGAATGGCCTGCAGATCATTTCATTATACGAGGCACACGTTTTAACCAAGGCAACTTATTAAAGTTCATGATTGATCAGGGTGCAGATATTATTGGCGACCCATCTCAATCACATTGTGTCGCAGTTGATGCCCGCGCACCGCTCTACGATGGTGGCATTTGCACCCGTATTGACTGTGTTTCGCTTGGTATCGTGGTCAATAAAAATGCGCAACGTTTTTATGATGAAGGCGAAGATTTCTGGCCGAAACGTTATGCCATTTATGGTCATTGATTTTGGGAACACTTATCGCAGGATTACAATATCGTATCAATGGTTTAGATTGGGCAACGGCGTGGTTTTCTTCTGCAATCGGCAGTGCCAGTGAAATGGTGAATATCGCAGAACATCATCATGCGCAAGTGGATAAAGTTGTTGCTGCGCATAGTTTGAGAATCGTGGCACTTGTGGTGCTTGTACCAATCGTTTTAGCAGCATTATTTGATATTCATTGGGTGAGTCTAGACCCACACATCATTGATCACTTTGGAATTGTGCAAATTCTTCTATTATTTGCTATGGCCTGTTTGATTGCGCAAATATTTCAAAAATTCAATTTATTAAATGCGTGGGTTCTCGGACCATTAGTTATGGTGGGATTTCTTTCATTTTTCGGAGCATTGGAATTAAAATTTCCGACGTGGTTTACGGCCTTTGGACAAATATGTATAGGCTGGTCATTAGGCACAAAGTTTCCTTTTGGCTTTTTAAAAAGCCATAAAAAATTCATCGCCATCACGACCATTTTGAATTTGTTGGCATTAGGATTATCCATCCTGTTTGCATTGTTCTTGATGTATATCAGTCATGCTAATGGGAAGATTTTAGTTTTAGGCTTATCTCCCGGCGGCATTGCAGAAATGTCTTTAATGGCAAAAGCCCTTGGATTAGCTGTGCCTATCGTGGTTGCGTTTCAACTATCACGGCTGATTTTTGTGATATTGACCACCAATTATTTCTATCAATTAAGCAAAAAAATATTTTTTAAAACAACAGATAAGCCTTAATTATCCCCAATTCAATCTTTGATTCAGATGAATTCAATAGAACGCTTTTTATAGCTTGGATTTGAAATACAGCGGGGTAGAAGTTTGAAAAATATGCGATAAATGTAAGATAGTTGAAAAATGGTTTTAAATAATGGCTTGAAAGTGAAGATGAGCAAGAGGGATCAATTTGATTCAGGACTGCTCTCGTCAGTCCCTTATTATTTTAATGCCGTTTTAGATCAGTAAATTTTAAATTTCATTATTATGCAAAATTCGAAGATTTAAAGATTTAACGTCAAAATTAAATTTCGCGCCAAACATCATTCTTATCTTTGAATGAAATCATAAAGTTAAATTTATCATCATTGCTTACCAACAGACCTTCTGGCGTTTGCATAATCACTTTCAGAACGGTACCAGTTTCAAAAACCAAAGGACTGCAATTTTCTTTATTTAATGTAATTGGTTTGAGTAATTCAACAATTGCACTTTCCATTTTACTTCCCCAAGCATAGGCTGTTAATTGAACTTAGCATATTATTGGTGAAGAAACATGTTTTGTAAATGATGTGAGCTCCATCGCAGAAAAAAAATTTTTTAGAAATTTCCATAACTTAAGTTTAAATAATGGTTAAATAAATTAAGGTTTTTTAATCTATTGATATCAAAAATAATTTTAAAATATGACAAACTTTTTAACTGTAATTATATGTCCTAAGGTGTGTTTTTTGTTCCACAAACAATGACCAGATCATCAAAAGGGCATGATCAATAATGAATTTAAGGTGAACTTCAGTTTTCATCCTTAAGCTAACCGAATGATGTGTCGTCTTGTATTTGATTGTTAAATTTCAGATTAAACAGCGTTAAATCTTCAATCTGAACAAGAAAATTAATGAAATAAAACTTATCATCAGCAACTCAAACTAAAAACAAAGATTCAGGGAAATGTAGGACCAATGTTTAAATCTTTTTTTCCAAATCCAAAATGGTTTTTTGGATCATTCCTTATATGGTTCGTGATCAATATTGTCTTGTGGTATAGCGGTGGCAATAGTTGGGGTACGATGTTTGGTTTAGCTGCAAATTATCATCAAGCAGAACTGCCTATTGGTATTAGCCGATTTTGGAGTCCCAAATTTTTATGGTTCTATGCTTGGTTTTTTGTAGCAACGGCGCTTTTTGCAGCCTTTTGGAAGATTAAATCAGATAATCCTTGGCAACGATGGTCTGTGTGGGGAACCGCATTTATCCTGTTTAATGTTTGGTTTAGTGTGGAATGTAATGTCGTAATTAATGCTTGGTATAACCCATTCTATGATCTGATCCAGAAGATGCTTTCAGGTGGTGGGGGCGAAGTGGCGACGCTATATTCAGAGACGCTGACTTTTCTCTATGTGGCCATGGTATATGTCACACTGGCGGTATTGAACCTGTTTTTCGTTAGTCATTATGTTTTTCGTTGGCGTACCGCAATGAATGACTTTTATACTGCACATTGGGAAAAACTGAGAACCATCGAAGGTGCCTCACAGCGTATTCAAGAAGACACGATGCGTTTTGCGAGAACCACAGAAGGACTTGGGGTTAGCTTGGTTGAATCGGTGATGACCTTAATTGCATTTCTACCTGTGTTGTTAACTTTATCAACACATGTAAAGAAATTACCTGTCGTGGGGGAAATCACCTATGCATTGGTTTGGGCGGCAGTCCTTTGGGCAGTATTAGGGACGGTTATTTTAATGCTTGTGGGTTATAAACTACCGGGTTTGGAGTTTAATAATCAAAAAGTCGAAGCAGCATATCGTAAAGAATTAGTTTATGGTGAAGATTATGCAGATCGAGCAGACCCTCTCACATTAAAAGAATTATTTGGTAAAGTCCGATTTAATTATTTTAGACTGTATTTTCACTATGCTTATTTCAACCTCGTTCGTATTTGGTATATGCAGCTTGATAATATTTATGGGTTCTTTGTATTGTTTCCAAGTATTGCAGCGGGAACAATCACGCTCGGTATATTAATGCAAATTTTAAATGTCTTTGGGCGTGTACGTGATTCTTTGCAATACCTGATTTCCTCGTGGACAACCATTATTGAACTGATTTCTATTTATAAGCGTTTAAGAGCATTTGAAGATAAAATTAATAATTGAATTAATAAATTTACAATAGGCCTAGTTGCACAAAGTAATTCATAAAGGCTTCTTTAGCGATCTAATTTCCAAATGAAGAGGCCTCTAGCTAGAATTTACAGCATAATCAATAGGTATTGAATTAAATTATTAGGGTATACCTTTAGTACTAGGAATTTTAATAGTCTACTCAATGATATTTATGCCCCTGAAGTGGCCTTAAATAAATTTATAAAATGAGTTCAAACTTATGCCCAAGTTGCTATTTAATTCGGACTCCTATACCTAGGTTGTATGCATCAAATCTTTGGTCAAAACAATTATTTCAAGAAAAAACAATAATTGTTTACTTGTGTAAATATTGTGCGTTTTATGTATATTTATTGTTCGTTAGGTTTGTTTTTATTAATGTTTAAGCACAATCTGGATACTTTTAATAACATTTTATTGGCATTTTGTTTGGTTAAATTGCAAATTAAGTCACAAAAATAACAAATATTGTCTAAAAAAATACATTTTTTCTTATGTTAATTAACATTAGCTTTAATATTTGAGTCGTAATAAAAAAAAACAGAGATTTTTTACAAAATTTGGTGAACTGTTTGGCACTAATGTGTGTTTTTTATATACATAATTAGTGAATTCTAGGAACGGTGAAAATGCCTTTCTAAGTGTTATTAAAACAATTTATAGATCAAAAAAAAACTTTCAAAAATTAAGCCCAATAAGGAGAAATTCCATGTTGCAGGTGCAAATAGTATCAAAAGAGCACCACACAATACTTGAGAATTTGCAAACAAGTAGTGTTGTGTTGAAAGAGGCTTCTGTTGTTGTTATTCACACATCCAGAGAAAATGTTGCAAGCGTTGAGCGAGTGGGTAATTCATTAATCATTAAAACCCACGATGGTGAGCAATTAGTTATTGAAAACTATTTTTCAGATAATCCTGATTTAAATGATGTTGTTTTGGAGGAGAATGACAGATTATATTTGCTTGAAACTGTAAATGATTCAGTTGGGCAATTAACGGTAAATTATAATCCAATAGATGAAATAGACCCATTATTATATGACGATAGTTCGGCTGGTTTATGGGCTTGGCTTGCACCAGTGGTGACAGCAGCTGGAATTGCACTTTGGGCTGGTCATGATTCAGGAAGTTCTTCAAAATCTAAAGATACCACTGCACCATCTGCACCAACCGATGTAGTGATATCGGAAGACGGTACAACGGTTACAGGTAAAGGTGAACCTGGATCAACTGTTAAAATAAGAGATAAAGATGGCACCGTGATTGGTACTGGTACTGTTGATTCTGCAGGAAATTTTGAAGTTGAATTGAAAGATCCATTAACTAATGGTGAAAAAGTAGATGTTACACTAACAGATAAAGCTGGCAACGAATCTGAACCAACGGAAGCGACTGCGCCAGATACAACAGCGCCAGCAGCACCAACAGATGTAGCGGTATCAGAAGACGGTACAACAGTTACAGGTAAAGGTGAGCCTGGCTCCACGGTAGAAATCAAAGACCAAGACGGCAATGTGATTGGTACAGGAACTGTGGATAGCAATGGTGATTTTAGTGTTGAATTGAAAGATCCATTAATTAATGGTGAAAAAGTAGATGTTACAC
>NZ_VPAK01000024.1:0-45905 GCF_013419295.1 Acinetobacter sp. YH12094 | reverse complement strand
ACGTAATTTAAGGGTTTTCATGTACTTATATTAACAATCAAAACTCAAGGAAAATAGTCCTTAGTTAAATCAAACGACACTTCATGTCGTGTCGCTTATATCTCTGACCTGAAGGACAGAGTTTTACCCTCCATTTGATAAAAAAACACCTGAACAGTGTTCAGGTGTTGGGAAAGGGACTTAAGAGATCGTCGAATGATTAGCCATTCTTAATGCGAATGATGCGATCGGTACGATCATTGACTAACACATAGTCACCATTGATTTTGTACCATTGTTGATAACGACCGGTGTTCGGTAAGCGGCGCGCTTCACGATCACTCACTTTGTAGCGGCTTGAATCGAAATAACGAGGAAAGCTTTGACCAACACGCCAATCGCGGCTTGGATTTACACGACGAAAGTCATTACGGTCGTAGCGATTATTGTCATAACGGTTGTTGTTATTCCAATTGCTCGGACGGTGATCTTTATCCCAACGGTTGTCTTGATGTTGGTATGACGGATGGTAACGGCGGTCATCTTGACGATGGTCTGGCGCAGCAATGGCTGCTGTTGTTGCCATCAAAGCCGATACGGAAAGAACTAAACTCGATACGATTGTGTTCATGGGACACCTCTATACATTTCTAATCTGTTTTTCGATGATTCAAAATTAGCGAGAAAGTTCAGAGAAAGCGTGGGGGCAATATAGTTGAATTGTGAAATGTATGGAGGAAATTTGAAGGTGTGTAAATGATCTGAACGTTAGGCAGCATCAGCTTTTGCGGTTAAACATTAAAAAAACCTCATAAAAAAGCCCAGAGTTGATCTGGGCTTTAAAAATATGGCGAAATTAAATTCAAAACGGCTTACATACCTAAAATTTTCAGAATACTGTTACTATCTGAGTTGACCAATATGTAGTCATTATTGATTTTATACCATTGCTGATTACGCGATGGTTTAGGTAAGTTATGGTCTTTATAATCGACTTTATAACCATTACCACGATAATGCTGTGGCATCACATAGCCCGTTTGCCATTTATGTTGTTGCAAACGTTTGACTCCACGTTGTTCACGCATACGGCGTCGATCTTCAAGATCGTCATCGTCCTGATAACCACGGAAATTACGATCTTTTTTCATTTGACCATATGCATTGCCGCGTGGGCCATCAAAGCCACGTTCATCGTTCTTGAAGTGAGGCGCTGCAGACGTGATGCTGCTTGCTATTAAAGCACTGAAAGAAATAGCCAAAATTGGCAAAATCTTTTTCATGTTCAACCCTCATGAGTAATTTATCTTCAATATCACTACTGTACGCATTAAATGCAGAGAAACTGTGAAGAAAGATGAATATTTCTTTAAATAAAACGAAGAGATTGCGGATATTATGCGATAAATTTGGCGCCGAGAACAATCTTTCCATCTTGAAAGCGATGGTCCGATAATGCGTGCTTTTTATCCTTGCAATGCAGTCTTGATCAAATTTGAGGTCTATTGTAAGCACGATCAAAAACGCCCATCAAGTCTTGATGGGCAAATAGGGTAGAGATACTGGAATGAAAACGGTGGGTAAATTCGGGTTTTAGTACCACTGCTCATTGAGGCATTGGAGTGAATAAATCGCTTGAGCCACAGATTCAGCTTGCTCGGCATCGTCCATTGCAGAGATCAAATTTTCAGTCAGTTGTAAGGTTTCAATTGAACGAATGGTTTCAATTTTGCGTTTTTGATCAGCCATTTGGGTCTCCTTGCCGTCGGTCTATGTCATGGCCAACAGTCTATGCTTTTATATTTAATTTGAAAAACCGAATATTATTATAAAAATAATTTAAAAATACGATCAAAGGCAAATTGGGTAATGAAGCTGTCTATTGATCAAAGCTTATTGAATTTCAAATGCTAATCTAAGAGTTTAAAAAAAGGGCATCAAATGGCCCTTTTTAGTTCTAAATGTGTCACTTGGAACGTAATTAGTATGCGTATTTCAGGTCGGTATAATCCGTTAATGATTTTTGAATATGAGCTTGAATAAATTCATTAATATCTTCAGGTGTCATTGCTGCACCTTGTTTGGTAATCACATGCTCAAACGGTGCTTGATCTTGCGCAATGATGCGATAAACAAAGTTAGTGATCACTTGATAGCCTGTTTCTTGTTTTTGAATGCAAGTGACATAGAAATAGGCATGCTCAAAGTTTAAGTCAGTATGTGAAAAAATAAATTGTTCAAATAATTTTGCATTTTGACCGACATCTAAGCCTTTTAAATCGTCCACGATACTCGGGTCGAATTTCATGCCATATTTTGCTGAAATCGGTTGACCATCGACCAGTAGGTTAACCATGCCATCCTCAGTTGGAGTCACTGTAATATTGCTAAAGTCAGACATGTATCAATCCAATGTTTTTAAAGAATGCCTCAAGTATCGGCAAATTTGCTAAAAACTCAAGTCGACTTTCGCGTGGACACCGCGAAATCAGTCGGTTAATGATGTCTTGTAGGCATTCAATACATAAAAAAAGGAAGCGCGAGCTTCCTTTTTAAATTGGCTTTCAGCTTATTCATCTTGAGCATCTATGCTGGCACCGGTTAAATGCAAGCTGTCGTCACCCATTAAATATAAATATGCAGGCATGATGCTTTCAGGCGTAGGCAAAGTTTTTGGATCTTCGTCTGGATACGCCTTTGCACGCATGGCAGTACGTGTCGCACCGGGATTAATGCAGTTAAAACGAATATTGGGATGCTCATTTTCTTTGGCGAACAATGTACTCACAGCTTCAATGGCAATTTTTGAGACCGAGTACGCGCCCCAACGTTCACGGGCTTCACGTCCCACACCCGAACTGGCAAAGACCACTGAGGCATGCTCAGATTTTTGCAGTAGGGGCATCAGCTCTTGAGTCAGTACAAAGGGCGCACGAAGGTTCACCGCCATGACATCATCCCAAACATCCACAGGATAATGTTCTAGTTCAGTTCGCTCACCCAAAATCCCGGCATTATGCAAAATGCCGTCTAGGCGACCAAATTGCTTTTCTAAGGTGTCGACCAATAGCTCATAGTCACGAGGAGAGGCACTAGACAGTTGTAGCGGTAAAATCGCCGGTTGGGGGGCACCCAATCCTTCAATTTCATCGTAAATCACTTCTAGTTTATTCAGTGTGCGTCCATGTAAAACCACGGTTGCGCCATGTAAGGCATAGCTGAGGGCAGCCGCACGGCCAATACCATCGCCCGCACCTGTAATCAGGATAATGCGATCTTTAAGCAGATCGGGGCGAGGTTGATATTCTGAATATTTCATCCGTACCTCCTCGTTTTATTGTGTTGTGTTCTATCGTTATAAAGTCGCTGTGTTGAGCGTTTTCGGTTTGATGACCAAATCATGAATGACTTCATGCAATTCAGCAACAGTCTTCACTATACAATCTGCATGCCAAGCTGTTAAGTCATCTTTGTGTTGTAAAGGTAAATAGCCATAAGCCGCAAGAATTGTGTACATCTGCGCATTACGACCGGCATCGATATCACGTGGATGATCACCGACATAGATACAGTCTTGAGCATCTAGATGAATGTGCTTGGCTGCTAAATACATCGGCTCTGGGTCTGGCTTGGTTTTACTGACATCGTCTGGGCAAACCAATACCGAGCAGCGCTCAGTCAAATTCAACGCTTTGAGCAACGCTTCACTGAGTGAACGCGGCTTATTGGTGACAATGCCCCACGGAATTTGATGTTGTTCTAACTCTGCGAGTAGTGGATACATGCCTTCAAACAGATCGGTATCAACTGCAATATCAGCACCATACAGATCTAGAAAGCGTTGACGATGTGTCAGAAAGACAGGATCTTCAACGTCTAACTCTGGATAGACCAGTTTGACCATGGCACGCGCGCCTTCAGATACCTGTACACGAATGTCGTCAGCACTGACCACCGCAATGCCTTTGTCACGGCACATGTCTTGAATAATACGAATAAAATCAGCCGCGGTATCAATCAGTGTACCGTCAAGATCAAAGAGTACAGCTTTCATTAGGCTTCTTTCACCGTATGAACCATGTAGTTCACATCCACATTCGGTGCGAGCCAATAGCGTTTGGTGATCGGGTTATAATGTAAACCTGTCATATCTTTGAGTTTTAACTCGGCTTGACGAATATCATGAGCTAATTCTGAAGGTTTAATAAACTTGGAATAATCATGAGTGCCTTTTGCCAACATGCGTAAAACATATTCCGCACCAATAATCGCAAACAAATAGGCTTTAGGATTACGGTTAATGGTCGAGAAGAATACATGACCACCCGGTTTTACCAGTTTTTGACACGCTAAAATAATTGATGCTGGATCAGGTACATGTTCGAGCATTTCCATACAGGTAACGACGTCATATTGACCTGCTTGTTCTTCTGCCAATTGCTCTACAGGCACTTGGCGATATTCAATATTTTGCACATTTTCTTGTTCGGCATGTAGGCGTGCAACATTTAATGGCGCTTCGCCCATGTCGATACCCAATACTTGCGCGCCACGACGTGCCATGCTTTCAGCTAAAATACCGCCGCCACAGCCTACATCTAATACTTTCTTGCCAGTGATGCCATTTGAATGCTCATCAATCCAGTTCAAACGCAGGGGATTAATCATGTGCAAAGGGCGGAACTCAGAATGCTGATCCCACCATATGGCTGCGAAAGCTTCAAATTTGGCAATTTCTTGTGGATCAACATTCAATTGCGACATCGGTTGCACCTCAATCAAGTCTTTATATTTTAGAAAAAAGTTTATGGGAGTTAGTGTAGCGCGTCCTGAAAAAAAAGCGATAAAAGCCTTAAAAAAGTTCACAGAATGAAAACGAAATCGACAGATTTGATTTATAGTGTTGCCATAAACTAATCATAATGATTTTGAGGACGATAAGTTCAATGAAAAAATTCCTTTTAGGCACGATTACAACAGCTATTTTGGCTTTTTCTGGCAGTGCGATGGCAGCGCAATTTGTCGCGGGGACTGATTACACAGTTATTCCAAAACCGATTAAAGTCGAACGTCCGGGTAAAATCGAAGTCCGTGAGTTCTTTTGGTATGGCTGCCCACATTGTTTTACATTAGAACCGCATATGCAAACGTGGTTAAAGCAATTGCCTAAAGATGTACGTTTTGTCCGTACACCTGCAGCAATGAATCCACTTTGGGAACAAGGCGCGCGTGCTTACTATGCATCGGAAGCATTGGGTGTTCGTCAAAAAGCACATTTACAATTGTTCCATGACATTCATGTGGGTCAGAAAAATATCTTAGAACAAGGCGCATTTGCGAAGTTCTACACCCGTTATGGTGTTCCTGAAGCGAAATTTAACAGCACATTTAAATCATTTGCTGTGTCTTCAAAAATTGCTCAAGCGAAAAGCTTAGCGGCTCAATATCAATTGAGCGGCGTGCCTGCGATTACCGTCAATGGTAAATACATCGTACAAGGTGAAGATGCACGTACCGTTGAAATCGTGAAATTCCTTGTTGATAAAGAACGCAAAGCGAAATAACAGATGTCATAAAAAAGCCGCACTCGATGCGGCTTTTTTATGGCGATAAATTTTGTGGATCAGCGATTTGAGCCAAAGATCGATCCCAGTGCAAGATGCCACGAAATAAGAGCTGAACTTGGGTCTGAGCTTGGCGGCGAAATTGTTGTAGCGCATCAGTACGTTGTGGAAGCTCAACATGTCGATGTAAGTCAATCCACTGCATTGCCCAACTCAAGGCCAATTCAAACAAAATTTGTCCCAATACTTTGAGGTCTTGTTCGGATTGAATATGTTGAGTCGCTTCAACTTGAGCCAGTGCATGGGCCAAATCGGTACTGAGAAAATTAAACTCACGAGTAATGGCTTGTCTTAAGAATGCTGAACCACCCCAACGTTCAGCAATAAGAAACATCCATGCCTCAGGAAATTGCTCAACGGCATGAAATAAATAATCCAGACTTTGTCGTGTGCGTGCATCTGGTGTTTGAAAGCATTGCTGACTCAGTTGATTGAGGACATTCCGAAGGTGCAGGGCCATTTGGTCGACTAGTTCCAAACCGAGTTCGTCCATGTCTTGAAAATGGCGATAAAACGCAGCAGGAACCAAGCCGACATGACGGGAAATTTCGCGTAAGCTCAGACTGCTAAAAGAACGGCCTGTGGTACTCAATGCAAGCGCTGCATCAAGGATAGCTTTACGACTTTGTTGCTTACGTTCTTCCCGTATCGACATGCAATTCGTCCTGAATTTTGCGTGGCTTCAGTCTAACAAATTTCCTGATGTCGTACGATGGGCCTATCAAAACTTGGATGAATGGATTTTGTAAATGCGCACGAATGCGTCCCGAATCTGGCTGTACCTTCTGTTATAATGTACCGCAATCAATTTTGTCAGATTAAGGACTCATCATGCGTATCGACCAACGAGCATTAGATCAATTACGTGAAGTAAAAATTACCCGTAACTACACACGTTATGCGGAAGGTTCTGTATTGGTTGAATTTGGTCATACAAAAGTTCTTTGTACTGCAAGTGTCGACAACTCAGTACCGCGTTTCCTTAAAGGTAAAGGTCAGGGTTGGGTGACTGCTGAATATGGTATGTTACCTCGTTCAACACATACACGTACTGACCGTGAAGCGGCACGTGGTAAACAAAGCGGTCGTACTCAAGAAATTCAACGTCTGATTGGTCGTAGCTTACGTGCGATGGTCGATTTGAAAAAATTGGGTGAAAATACCATCAGCATCGACTGTGATGTGATTCAGGCAGATGGCGGTACACGTACAGCATCAATCACAGGTGCAGCAGTTGCCTTGGTCGATGCGATGAATGTCTTGCTTGAAAATAAAAAAATCAAACAAGATCCGCTTAAAGGCTTAGTTGCAGCAGTTTCTGTAGGTATGTATCAAGATGAAGCATTACTTGATCTTTGCTATGAAGAAGATTCAAACTGCCAAACTGACTTAAATGTGGTCATGACACAAGCAGGTGAGTTCATTGAACTTCAAGGCACAGCTGAAGACAAACCATTTACGCGTGCACAGTGTAATGAAATGCTTGAATTGGCTGAAAAAGGCATTCAAGAATTGATCAAAAAACAACAAGAAGCTTTAGGCTGGTAAGTTGTTTGATTCAGTTTAAACTGAATAAAGAACGCATCTTCGGATGCGTTTTTTTATGCGCTGAATATAGAAAATCCAACAAGAATCGGCTATTAAGTAGCGTGTCTTTGACTCAAATTAATAGGATCAGAATGCTTTGAAGGACTAAAAATGAAAAATTGGATGATGTATTTTTCTTTATTCAGCGTATTTTTGATCAGTGGTTGTGATTTTTTGGGGAATCAGGATCAAGAGCGTGAAGGTGGTCGTTTATCTGAACAAAGTGAATACTCAAAAGATCAGGACGATGATCAAGATGAGCGCGAGCAGCATGAAGACGATGCGGAGCATGAAAAGGACTCTGAACATGAAGATGAAACTGAACGAGCTAAACAACAGCAAGATGATGATTAAGTCATGCTAGAGGTTAAGCATCAAAAAGGGTGCAATAGCACCCTTTATTTATGTTTAGAGCAAGTCTAGAGCGTTAGGCATTAAAGCGCATAGATAAATCAATCGCTGTGACATCTTTGGTGAGCACACCCATCGAAATATAATCGACCCCTGTCGTTGCCACTTCACGTAAATTTGCAATAGTGATATTGCCTGAGGCTTCAAGTTTGCAGCGACCATTCACATGTTTGACGGCATCAATCATTTGTTGCTGACTAAAGTTATCCAACATCACAATATCCGCACCTGCTTCCAACGCTTGGTTGAGTTCGTCCCAAGTTTCGACTTCAACTTCCACAGGTTTGCCCGGTGCAATCTGGTGTGCTTTGGCAATCGCTTGTTGGATGCCACCTGCTGCCATGATGTGATTTTCTTTAATTAAAAACGCATCAAATAAACCTAAGCGATGGTTTTGACCACCTCCGACAGCAACTGCATATTTTTGTGCAATACGTAGGCCTGGTAAGGTTTTACGGGTATCGAGTAAACGAGTATTCAAACCTTCAAGCTGCTGGACATAGGCAGCAGTTTTAGTCGCTACTGCAGATAATGTTTGTATAAAATTTAAGGCTGGACGCTCAACCGTGAGTAAACTACGCGCAGAACCTGCTAATTTTAAGAAAGCCTCACCTGCTGAGACACGTTCCCCATCATTTTTTAACCATGTGACTTGTACACTTGCATCAAAAGTTTGAATGAGCGCATTGACCCACGGTTGCCCTGCTAGCACCATATCTTCACGACTAATAATTGTTGCGGTCGCTTGTTCATCTTCTGGAGTTAAAAGGGCAGTGATATCGCCTTCGCCAATATCTTCTTGTAGTGCGTGTTGAATATTGATTTGGATAGATTGTTCAAGCAAAGATTGCGATATGCTCATAAGAAATTCCGTATCTTTTTAACCCGAGAAAATGTGCGCGCTATATTAGCATTGTTCATGAAAAATGAGCGATTTTTAACTCCTTTCACAGACTTGAATTGAGATTTCAATGTGAAAGTTTTAGCATTAAACCTTTCAAGTAGGGCTCGGCGTTTTGATCTGCAGCATTGCAGGCCGGCTTAGACACAGGATTTTTTTATGTCACAAGCAACAACATTTCAGGTGCAGGATGGGCAATTGCTAGGTGCGCGTCAAATTCCATCACCGAATTTTAACCAGCGTCCTGAAGATACCGAAATTCAGCTTGTCGTCATTCATAATATTAGTTTGCCACCTTCTCAGTTCGGCGGTGGTTATATCGAACAATTTTTCCAAAATCAGTTGGATTGGTCGAAACATCCTTATTTTCAAGCTATTGAAGGGATGCAAGTATCGACACATTTATTGATCCTGCGCACAGGCGAAGTTCTACAGTTTGTCAATTTTAATGATCGAGCTTGGCATGCAGGTCGCTCAACCTATTTAGCACAAAAAGAATGCAATGATTATTCGATAGGCATCGAACTCGAAGGAAGTGATGATTTACCTTTTGAAGCTGCACAATATGCCGTGCTGACCGAGGTCGTGGCGTGTTTACAACAGGCTTATCCTAAAATTCAACAACATATTGCAGGGCATTCAGATATTGCACCGGGACGTAAAACTGATCCGGGTCCATTTTTTGAGTGGAACGCTTTTCGTCAACAGCTACATCATTTTAAAAACAAATAAACAATACATACTGCGTTTAATAAACCAATGAAATTCCTTGACGAGTTTCATTACAATAGGCGCACTTTCAAAAGTGAGAAATACCGATGGCGCTTTGGCGTTCGACAGTCATTGTCAGTGCAATGACTATGTTGTCCCGTGTATTGGGACTGGTACGGGATATTGTCCTGTTAAATGTATTTGGTGCAGGTAAAGACTTCGATACCTTCGTGGTTGCCTTTCGTATTCCTAACTTTTTTAGGCGCTTATTCGCAGAAGGGGCATTTTCACAAGCCTTTATTCCTGTATTGACTGAATATAAAACCAGTCGAACCCATGCCGAAGTCCAGATTCTGATTAGCCGTGTTTTTGGCTGTTTAGGTCTGGTGATGACTAGTTTGACGTTCATCGCGATGGTGGCGGCACCCGCGATTATTTATATCTATGCACCAGGTTTCCATGGTGATGCAGACAAGTTTGCGTTAGCTACCGATATGTTCCGCCTAACGATTCCTTACTTACTGTTTATGTCCCTAACGGCATTTGCCAGCAGTATTTTGAATAGTTATGGCTCATTCAGTACACCTGCGTTCGCTCCAGTGTTACTCAATGTCGCGATGATTGCCGGTGCGCTGTGGTTAACCCCTTATATGGCTGAGCCAATTATGGCTTTGGGTTGGTCTGTTGTCGCGGCAGGATTCTTGCAATTGGCGATTCAGATTCCAGAGCTGTGGCGTAAAAAATTACTGATTCCACCGAAAGTTGACTTCAAACACGAAGGTGTTGATCGCATCATGAAGTTGATGCTGCCAGCACTGTTTGGTGTCTCAGTGACGCAGATCAACCTACTGTTGAACACCATTTGGGCGTCTTTCATGCAAGATGGTTCGGTGTCATGGTTATACAGTGCCGAACGGATGACCGAATTGCCATTGGGCTTAATTGGTGTCGCGATAGGTACCGTAATTTTACCTTCGTTGTCTGCGCGTCATGCTGAACAAGATCAAGAAAAATTCCGTCGTATGATTGATTGGGCAGCTAAGGTCATTATCTTGGTGGGTGTGCCTGCCAGTATTGCGCTTTTCATGCTCTCTACACCTATTATTCAGGCCTTATTTGAACGTGGTCAATTTAGCTTTGAAGATACACAGATGACCGCATTGGCATTGCAATGTATGAGTGCCGGTGTGATTTCATTCATGCTCATTAAAGTGTTTGCACCAGGGTTTTATGCGCAACAAGATACCAAAACTCCTGTACGTGTAGGTTTAATGGCGGTCGCAGCCAATGCCATTCTTAACGTGGTGTTTATTGGATTCTTTAAACTGATTGATTGGCATGCTGAGCATATGGCCTTGGCATTGGCATCCTCTGGTTCCGCATTGGTGAATGCAGGGATGCTGTATTTTTATTTACATAAGCGCAATATTTTTCGCTTTGGCGCACATTGGAAAAAGTTGGTGATTCAGTTTGCGATAGCCAATGCTGTGATGATTGCTGCTCTGTGGTATGGCTTAACATGGTACAACGGTGATGTATCTGCGTGGATGCGTGTCGCGGAAGTGATCATCTTATGTGTGATTGGTGTTGCTGCTTATGGTATCGCCTTAATTGCAACAGGCTTTAGACCACGTCATTTAAAACCATAAAGCTAAAACCACACAAAGTAGTAAGTTTACGTGGATGTAAAAAAATAAGAGCACATAGGCTCTTATTTTTTTCATTGACACTCAAGATGATAAAAACGTATGTTTCTTATCCATGAGTCTAAGGGGGGTAATTTGTAGTTTAAAACGACATACAATCCGTCGCCTAAACTTTTCCTCGAGAGAGGAAACCAACAATTGCAAGTATGACTGCAATAACCAAAAGAATAACAGCAAAGTCTTTGGATAAGCCTGCCACACCACCAAAACCTAGCAGACTAGCAATCAATGCAATTACAGCGAAAATAATAGCCCAGCGGAACATAGTTTTATCTCCATGTGATTTTTTATTCTGTATGCCCATTATAAGAGGCTAAAAAAACCTACTATGTAGTCTTTTGTTTATTTAATGTTCAATATTCGGTAACTTAAACAAAGAATTAATGTGCAGGTTCAGTTAATATGCCTGCCACCTTTGTTGCGAGCGAGAAGATGACCGATACTCTACGCCCACATTTTTGGAAAAAGCATGCTTTGACTGAACTCACCCATTTGGAGTGGGAGTCACTCTGTGATGGTTGCGGGCTTTGCTGTTTAATTAAGCTTGAAGATGAAGATACTCATGAGGTTGCCTACACCAAAGTGGCATGCAAACTTTTAGATTGTGAAAAGGCATCTTGCTCCGATTATCCAAATCGTCAATCACATGTTCCAGACTGTATACAGCTGACGCCACATCAGATTCACCAATTTCATTGGCTACCACCGAGCTGTGCTTATCGTAGAATTTCTGAAGGTAAAGATTTACCACGTTGGCATCATCTAGTGACGGGAAATCGTGACAGTATTTTGAAGGCACGAAAGTCTGCCGCAGGGCGTTGCATCAGTGAAGAAGACGTCAACCCTGACGATATTGAAGATTATATTGTGCGTTGGGTACGCTAAAGGACACAGATACGCTCAATTTTGGATCTAGAGTTGATCTTGTATCATAGCCAGAAAGTCTTGTTCTGACAGAACCTGAAAACCGTGCTGTTTGAGGAGTGCTGTGGTTACCCCATAGCCTTCAATTTTCGTACGGGTAAAGCTGCCGTCATAAATATAATGGCTGCCGCAAGACGGGCTGCGATCTTTCAAGACAACAACATCAACTTTGTGTAATTGGGCCAATTCTAACATTCGTTGAGCACCTGCAATAAATTCAGCACTAACGTCTGTCCCCAAAACATCTTTAACTTGAGCTGTACCATTGAGCACATCAGTGGCTTGACCATTTTGAATTTCTGCAGGAAAACGTGGACAGCTCAGGCCGCCCATCATTTCTGGGCAGGCCGTAATGACTTGGTGAGTCTGCATCAGTTGGCAAATCGCTTGTTGTGTATTTGATTTGGCATCATAACGAACGGGTTGGCCTGCCAGACAGGCACTGACTAAATACTTCAGTGTCATCGTGTCTTGCTCCACATGTTTTAGTGACTCAAAAGTTCCATCGCATGGTCATAACTGAGCGGGCGATAAAAGTAAAAACCTTGTCCAGTATGACAATTACATTCTTTTAATGTATCGACCTGTTCCGGTTTCTCTATACCTTCTACTAGTATATTCAGGGAAACACTCGCACCAATTTGGGTAATCGCTTTGACAATGGCAAGTGCTGAACAGTCGGTATGCATGCGTTCCACAAAATTACGGTCTATCTTAATACAGTCGACAGGGTAATTACTCAAACGTGTTAATGATGAATGACCTGTACCAAAATCATCTAAAGAAATGTGTATGCCATGCTCTTTTAATAAATGGAGAGCGCGAATCACATAATTTGAGCCACGTTCTGACAGGCTTTGCTCGGTAATTTCGACCTCAATAATATCTGGTGATATACCAAACTGCTTTAAGCGATTCAGTAGTTTTTCCGCATAATCATCACGTAAAAATTCGACAGGTGCAGCATTTATTGAAATCGGTAGCGGTTGCAGTCCAAGTTCAATCCATTTTTGAATATCTTGAAGGATTTTAATTTGCATTGTTTCACTAATGCGTGAAGCCAATTCATAATCTTGAAATGCAGCAAAAATTTGAGAAGGTAATTGTAATTGTTGGTCTTTATCATACCAACGCAGCAAAGCTTCAAAGCCGATAACTTGACTGTCAGAAAGACGAACTTTGGGTTGATAAAACGGAATAATTTGATTGGACTTAATCAAGTTGCGTGCAAGCGTTAATTGGCGAGTAGTATTTTCAAGGGTTTTTAACATAGTATGGTTGAACATTCGTACACCACCACGACCACTGCTTTTTAAATCATTTAGCGCAATATCAGCACATTTAAGTAAATTGGAGGTATTTTGTGCATCGCGAGGGTAGATCGCACAGCCAATACTCATACCAATATTGATAATTTGCCCATTATAGAAAATGGGCATGTCCATTTGCTGACAGGCGATGCTGGCAAAATTCTGTAATTGTTGTTGCGATTTTAAATTTGGAATAGAAATGGCAAATTCATCGCCACCTAAACGTGAAACTACAATATTTGTATCAAAACATTGCTGAAAACGCTGCCCAAGGGTATGCAGTAAATGGTCTCCTGCACTATGACCTAAGGTGTCGTTAATATGCTTAAAATAATCTAGATCGATTAATAATAAACCCAGTTGTTGCTGATGTTCTCGCGCCACTTTTAATTGGCTTTTAAATACTCGACTAAACGCACGGCGGTTTAATAAACCTGTTAAATCATCTCGTTCAATGATGCGTTGAAGTTTATTTTCTGCAAGTCGCTGTATCGTAATATCACGTGATACACAGAGGATTTCTTTGACTTGGCCATATTCGTTGAATACTGGGCTGAGCATATTATCCCAATAAGCCAAGGGTTCATCTGCTACTTGGCTCATGCCGACAAAGCGAGATATTTTACCTTCTTTGGCTTCGGCAAAAGCATTCAAACACGCGTCACGGACTTCTTCAGGCAGTAATTTATGCCAAGACATACCAAACTCAGTTTCAGTTAGAGGTACGCCCAGAGCTAAACATCCCGCGCGGTTCATATGCAGAACTTGACCGTCTAGACTTAATAATTTTATACAGTCGACACTAGCATCTAACATTTGATTACGACTATTCAGTTTTTCTCGTAATTCAGCGCATTGATTATCTTGTAATTGTATATTCTTGGCTTGGGGCATTTTTTGAAATAAATTTATAGGTAGATCAATGCCTTGTTGAACTTGAACGATTCGCTTTTGCTTTGTTGATTGCTTCATACAATCTGTCCAATTGGGTCAGGCAAGTCTAAAATGGGATATCTTGCCGATGATACTTTAATTTGATCAATAAGGGCTAGGAAGTCTTGTTACATTATAGTTAACATTCGCCTAAGCTTTTTTACATGCAAGATACTTAAATAACGACATTAAACCACCCTCCTAAATTGAATACCGAATAAAGCAAAGATTCTGCCAAGGCAGTGTTAGAATAGAAAAAACGTCCCCAATTGCCGGAAACGAAATAATAAGATGTCAGACAGCCAAATTCCTCTTCCTGAACGCATGCGTCCTCATGATTTATCTCAAATTATTGGACAAGATCACCTTCTGGGTGAAGATGCACCGTTACGCCAGATGATTGACCAAGGGCATTTGCCATCGATTATTTTTTGGGGACCTCCGGGTGTAGGTAAAACCACAATTGCATTGTTGTTAGCGCAGGCCGTTGACCGACCATTTATTAGTTTATCTGCGCTCAATACTGGAGTGAAAGAGTTACGTGAAATCATCGCCGATGGTGGAGATTTATTGACACCTGTGGTGTTTATTGATGAAATTCATCGTTTTAATAAGTCACAACAAGATGCCTTACTGAATGCGGTTGAAAAGGGCAAAATTACTCTGATTGGTGCAACCACAGAAAACCCTTCATTTGAAGTTAATAATGCCTTATTGTCGCGTTGTCAGGTGTATACCTTAAATGCTCTGGATAATGACGCAATTCAGCGCTTACTGGATCAAGCCATTCACCAAGATTCGTTTTTAAAAGAGCGTTATATTCAAATCGAAGAATATGAAGCTTTATTTCAATTTGCCGCAGGTGACGCTCGTAAAGCATTAAATCTTTTAGATTTAATCGCCAGTACGTTTGAACCAGATTTAGAAAATATCATTAACAATGCGGTGGTAGTCAAAGTTGCGCAGCAAAATATTGCACGCTATGACAAATCGGGCGAACAGCATTATGATCTAGTTTCGGCTTTTATTAAGTCGATTCGAGGCAGTGATCCAGATGCCGCTTTGTATTGGATGGCACGTATGCTCAAAGGTGGTGAAGACCCCGTCTTTATTGCACGTCGTATGTTGATTGCTGCTTCAGAAGATATTGGTAATTCCAACCCAAATGCATTATTGCTGGCTGGAGAATGTTTCCGATCTGTGCAGGCAATTGGTATGCCTGAATGTCGAATCATTTTGGGGCAATGTGCGGTGTATTTGGCAACCAGTGCTAAAAGTAACAGTACTTATTTGGCCATCAACAAAGCCTTAGATTTGGCAGAAAAAACCTCGAATCTACCTGTGCCACTACATTTGAGAAATGCACCAACCAAATTGATGAAAGAGCAAGGCTATGGCGTGGACTATTTATATCCACATAATTATCCTGAACATTTTGTCATGCAAGACTATATGCCGCCTGAACTGAAAGGCACTAAGCTGTATGAGTCTGCACGCAATAAACGTGAAGTCGAAGGTGAGCGTTTACAGCAACGCCGTTGGATGCAACAACAACAGCAACAATGATTTGAATGATCATAATGGCAAGGTGCTGTGTCGCCTTTTTTATGTCTATTTCACGCAAAAAAAAGCCCAATTCAAGGCGAGCTGGGCTGAAAAAATAGGATGTCTTTGGGGAGATACATCCTAGAGGGTAGATGGAAAATCTGGTCGGCATACACATTGGAGAAGTATAGATACTGGTGCTGCCTGATATGTAGCTATCTTAGTGTGAACGTGGGTAAATGTGAAACAGAGGATTTTTATGGTTAACATTTGTTTTTTCGATCATGGATTAATCGAGTAATATTTAATTAAAAAACCGAGCTAAAGAGCTCGGTTTTTTAAATCGATGAACGATTTAGATATCAGAAAGGTCGATACCTAAACGTGCAGCAACTTCTTCATAAGCTTCAACCACACCGCCTAAACCTTGACGGAAACGGTCTTTATCGAGTTTTTTCTTAGTGTCTTTGTCCCATAGACGGCAGCCATCTGGAGAGAATTCGTCACCCAGTACGATACGGTCGTGGAACACACCAAATTCAAGTTTAAAGTCAACAAGCAGCATGTTGCCTGCATCGAATAGACCTTTAAGTACTTCGTTTACTTTGTAAGTCAATTCTTTCATTTGAGCGAGTTGTTCTGCAGTCGCCCAACCTAATGCAATCGCTTGTGATTCATTCACCATTGGGTCGCCTAACGCATCGTCTTTGAAGAACAATTCGAAAGTTGGCGGAGTAAGTTCTTTACCTTCTTCAACGCCTAAACGACGGCAAAGTGAACCTGCTGCATAGTTACGAATTACGCACTCTACAGGAACCATAGTCAATTTTTTCACTAAAACTTCAGTTGGAGAAAGAAGTTTTTCGAAATGAGTTTCGATACCAGCCGCAGCCAATTTTTCCATGATAAAGGCGTTAAAACGGTTGTTCACCTTACCTTTGCGATCCAATTGTTCAATTTTTTCACCGTTGAATGCAGAAGCATCGTCACGGAAAACTAGGATGAGGTGGTCAGAACTATCTGTTTCATAAACAGATTTCGCTTTACCAGTATAGAGCAAGGTTTGTTTTAACATGAGGGAACCTTTTTCGAGAAAAAATGCCTAGTACGACTAGGCTGGCCAATTTTGGTAAATCTGAGCTAACAGATCTGCAGCTTTTTCTTTGTCTGCAAAACTGTTATCGGCATTGAACACAGCGATGTTATTGCTTGAACCTACAGAAGAAAGTCTTAAGACATAGGTCTGCTGATCGACCTTGACGGTTACTTCGTAACGGTTTTTGCTCTGACCAACAATGGTATGGTTAAGGCTGCTGAGGGTAGCAAGTGTGTATTGCCAAATTGTAGCAGAATTTCCTTCAACTTTGATCAGTGGATTTTGATTTCCATCCACCAATAGTTGAGGGCGGCTAATATTTGTACTGTCTGTTGAGGAATCTGCAACGACATTATTTTTTTCCGCGGCTGGACGCGGAAGGGCATAGCGATTGCCGCGCTTATTTTCAAGCTTTGGTGCATGCTCAATTGCTAGTGGGTCAACAGATGGAGCAGGATACAAAGGCGTTGCAGGACGAACCATCGACCCTTCAGGGTATTTCAGCGGTTCAACATCTGTGGTTTGTTTATAGTCCAGTGTGCCATTATTAAAGGCAAGTGAACTACAACCGGCTAATGTAAATACTGAAAGTGCCAGGCTAAGTCCTAAACGTAATTGCATGATGTTTGCTCTTCTTTATTTGATAACGCCCGCAGTGATGAGTGCTTCACGAAGCGGAGTACGATATTGTTCTGCAAGGGGTGTTAATGGTAAGCGAATGCCTGTTTCAATCAGGTTCATCTCATGAAGTGCCCATTTCACAGGAATTGGGTTCGATTCGCAAAATAAAATTTGATGTAAATTTGCAACAGTATTGTTTTGTTGCTCGGCTTGGACTGCGTCACCCGCCAAAGCGCTTGCACACACTTCGCTCATTTCTTTTGGCGCCACGTTCGCAGTAACCGAAATGTTGCCCTTAGCACCTAAACCCATTAACTGATAAGCCGTTGCATCATCACCTGAGTACACCACCATATCTTTGCCTTTAAGGCCTTCAATGAGTTCTTGACCACGAGGAACATCGCCAGTGGCGTCTTTAATGCCCACGATTTGTGGAATATCAGCAAGACGGATCACGGTATCGTTGTGCATGTCTACACCGGTTCGGCCAGGCACATTGTACAAAATTTGAGGTAAATCAACAGCTTCAGCAATCGCTTTGTAGTGTTGATACAGGCCTTCTTGGGTAGGTTTGTTATAGTATGGTGTAACTAATAATGCCGCATCTGCACCTAATTCTTTGGCTTCTTTGGTGAGTTCAATTGCTTCGTGGGTTGAGTTTGCACCTGTGCCGGCAATAATTGGAATGCGTTTGTTCGCCACACGGATGATTTCTTTGATCACCTGAGTGTGTTCGGCCATGCTCAAGGTAGAAGCTTCACCTGTAGTCCCTACAGCAACAATACTGTTAGTACCTTGCTTTATATGCCACTCAACCAGCTTCTCGAGGCTCTTCCAATCTACGCTGCCATCTTCAAACATTGGGGTGACGATTGCGACAATTGAACCTTGAATGGTCTGAGCTTGCTGAGTCATTTTGAAAAGCTATCCTATTTGTCCATCCGACAAGATGAAATATTGATTTCTGGATGGTTTCGAATTTTGATTTGTAGCATGTTCATTGGGCTATACCCAAATTGAATAATGCTTACGCAAATTATGACTGATCAAACGCATAAGAACAATATGCTTTGGTCAAAGCCATAAAATTCTTTATACAAATCAAACTTAAAACAATCAAGTGTAAAATAGCGGTTTTTTTGCAGCCTGAAAATTGTTCAGCAAGGGCTGAATCTTGAAAATGTGTTATTCAATCGAGAGGGTTGGCATGGTTGATGGGATTGATTAAATCATCAGCAAAAGGTTGATCTATGTGTATTCCGTGCTTTTTAATCAGAATTTAAGATTAAATAACAATGACTAAAGATTTAAAAACTATATCAATTCGCTCGGGTTTTATTACAAATGATTGTTAAAAACTTGGGTAATAATCTTTTTTATATCTAATAGAAATAGACATGTTTTTATGAGTGTTTAAAAAGATCGCTTGATTTGACTGTTCATTGCACGATTCATATTTTTTTATTTTAAATTTTTAATTGTTTTTACGACTTTGTGACTTAAAGCACAAAAACTATTACACCATGCACGTAATCCAATTTTGGACGAAAGGCTTCAACTTATTGGTAGTTATATCCTTTATAAGGCTCAGCGATGATGCGACTTAATTTGAACGCTGATGACAACAAGGATTCTCCAATGGAAAAGTCAGATAATAAGCATGCTATTGTCACGGTAGCAATCTGCTTCCTTATTGCCGTAATCGAAGGTCTGGATATTCAGGCTGCAGGTATTGCAGCAGCAGGGATTCGTGAATATTTCGGGCTGGATAGCTCGCAGCTAGGGGTGTTTTTTAGTGCCGGTATTTTAGGATTATTACCTGGTGCTTTGTTGGGTGGTCGGATTGCAGACCGAATGGGCCGTAAAAAAGTATTAATTTGGTCTACGGGGATGTTCGCCATCTTTACCTTATGTACGGTATGGGTAAATAGCTTCCATAGCTTACTCGCTGTACGTTTTCTTGCAGGTGCAGGTTTAGGTGCAGCAATGCCAATTTTAATTACCTTGGCATCTGAAGCGGTAACGCCACAAAATCGTGGCCGTGCAGTCGGTTTGATGTACTGTGGTATGCCTGTGGGTGCGGCAATCTTGTCATTAGTTGCAATGACGGACTTCGGTGCAAACTGGAAAAATATTTTCTATTTAGGCGGTTTATTACCGATTGTTGTGATTCCATTGATGATTTGGTTCCTGCCCGAATCGCGTGAATTCTTGAAAGCCAAAGATCAAGCGGTTCAAGCGACTGCCAATGGCGAAGTGCAACAAGGTGCTTTCAAAAACCTCTTTAACACAGAAAACCGTTTACGTACTTTCTCAATTTGGGTGAGCTACTTCTTCACCTTGATGGTGGTGTACATCATGTTGAGCTGGTTACCGTCGTTGTTCACCGAACTCGGTTTCACTCGTAAAGATGGTGCAACTGCGCAGTTCTACTTCATGGTGAGTGCAACCATTGGTACGATCATTTTAGGTATGTTGACTGATCGTTGGAAGAAAGCTTATGTGATCATTTTGATGTATGGCGGTATTTTGGCAGGTCTATTTGCGCTGAATGGTGCAGGTTCATTGACTCAAATGTACATGGCGTCAGCTTTAGTCGGTGCATTCGTGATTGGTTGCCAAGGTGTATTGTATGCCTTCGGTGGTATCGTGTATCCGACACAGTTACGTGGTACGGGTGTTGGTGTAGCTTCAGCCGTTGGTCGTGTCGGTGCAATGTTAGGCCCTGCAATTGCGGGTCAGTTATTGGCAGCAGGTTTTGGTGCGGCAGGGGTGATTACCGCGGCAATTCCATGTATCGCAATCTCTGCAATATTTATGTTGTTATTGGTACGTCGTATTCCATCATAAGGAACATGCCATATCAAAAAAAGCCCGCATCATGCGGGCTTTTTTATGGCGACAATAGAAGTCGCACTAATGCTCTAAACCAATATAAATAAATGTATTTTATGTAAAAATACAGCAGAAAGAGAAAACAAAAAATCAACGTAGAGGGGCTATGTCAGCAAGAAAACTGGTCGCAATTTTTAAAGTTGATCAACGTGAATTTAGTTTGTATCTACATCAATACGAATTTATCTTGGAACTCAAACCTGTATTTCAAAGACATCGCCAACAGCCGAGAAAAAATGCGTGGTTGGCCTTTGCCGATGAACCTACCCTAGAAGATGTTGCTGAAAATATTAATGCATTTGAGGTCATGCAACAGACACGCAGCCATTTATTAAAATATATCTTTCAACATCAACCGCGATATTTTTATTTTCATGCTTCGACTCGGCGAAAAGCCCGTATTTACCCACGCTTTGCACAACGTTTGGTTGAGCATTTGCCCAAGTATCGGTATTGTCAGGAAGGACAGTCATTTTATTTTTATGCACAGGACTGAATACTAAGGCTTTTAAAATATGAGCGAATCAGTAGAGTCGCCAAAAATGCATGACAACGGATGGAGAGATATGCAAAAAAATACAGCGCTGATTGTGGTCGATGTACAAAATGGTTTTACCCCGGGTGGTCAGTTGGCTGTTGCCAATGCCGATCAAATTATTCCAGGGATTAATCAACTGGGGCAATACTTTACGAATATTGTGCTGACTCAAGATTGGCATCCAGCCGACCATATCTCTTTTGCTGAAAATCATCCTGAGCATGTACCTTATGACAGCATAGAGCTGAATTATGGAACGCAAGTATTGTGGCCGACGCATTGTGTACAAGGCACACAGGATGCCGAATTGCATCCTGATTTAAATTTACCAACGGCGCAGCTAATTATCCGTAAAGGTTTTCATCAGCATATCGACAGCTACTCTGCTTTTATGGAAGCAGATCAGAAAACTTCAACAGGTTTGGCGGGCTATTTGCGCGAACGTGGTATTGATACAGTCTTTGTGGTGGGCATTGCCACGGATTTCTGTGTTGCATGGACGGCAATGGATGCACGTAAGCTTGGTTTTGAAACTTTTGTGATTGCTGATTTGACCAAAGGGATCGATTTACAGGGTTCCTTACAGCATGCATGGCAAGACATGTTGGCGAATGGGGTGAAGCGTATTTACCTGAAAGATATTGTGCAGCAGCATGCACAGGCATTATCTTTGGCATGACCCAGTGGGCTCAGTTGAGAAAAGGCACAAGGGTGTGCCTTTTTTTGTCCCTGTTTTTAAATGGAAGATGCCTATGTTGGCTTTCTTAAAATTCACTCAATTTGTGCAGAAAACATTTGCGATTTGGGTGGTGCTGTTTGCAGCGCTCGCCATGTTTTTTCCCGATGTATTTGTTTGGTTAAAAGCATATATCCCATGGATGCTAGGCATCATTATGTTGGGTATGGGCATGACCATGACACTGCAAGATTTTAAAAGTGTATTGCAAAGCCCTAAAGCTGTGATGATCGGGGTTTTGGCACAGTTTATTGTGATGCCGGGATTGGCTTTTTTCTTGTGTAAATTATTACAACTGCCGACAGAAATCGCGATCGGGGTCATTCTTGTCGGTTGCTGTCCGGGTGGAACGGCCTCTAATGTCATCACCTATATGGCAAAAGGCAATACCGCATTATCTGTTGCCTGTACCTCTGTTTCGACATTACTCGCACCGGTTTTAACCCCTGCGATTTTCTATTTGTTAGCAAGCCAATGGATTGAAATTAATGCGGCATCGATGTTGGTTTCAATTTTACAAGTGGTTTTATTTCCGATCATTGTGGGGTTAATGATTCGAACTGTCTTTAAGCACCGAGTGGATGCCTATATACAGGTCATGCCATTGGTTTCTGTTGTGGCAATTGTAGCGATTGTGGCAGCAATCATTGCGGGTAGTCGAACACAGATTTTGCAATCAGGTTTACTGATTCTGGGGGTAGTGGCCTTACATAATGGCTTGGGCTATCTATTGGGTTTTTGGGCTAGCCGACTGTTTAAATTGCCCTATGCAGACTGTAAAGCAGTGTCGATTGAAGTTGGGATGCAAAACTCAGGTTTGGGTGTGGCATTGGCGGCGACCCATTTTGCCGCTTCACCTCTGACCGCTGTGCCGAGTGCGATTTTTAGTTTGTGGCACAATATTTCGGGTCCCGCACTGGCAACCTATTGGGCAGCACGGACGAGTGAGCCCAAAGCATCGGAACAAGACAAGCCTGCATAAAAAACAATTCAGTAAAAAAGAGGGTAATCTCCCTCTTTTTTTATGTCGAAAATAAATTTTACGATTTGATGAACAGTGTTTTAGGGAATTGCATGCTTTTTTAATTGATTAATGCTATTTGTAACATAAGTGTCATCTCCGCTGCCTAACATGCCGGCAACCACTTTAGATATAGACTGTTTCAAGCAGCATTGAGAGGGTATGCAACATTTTCAGCATTCATCAGAGACCTATTATAATCGTGAATTGTCGCTTTTAGATTTTAATCGGCGGGTCTTGGCTCAAGCACTCGATTCAAGTTTACCGTTACTTGAACGCTTGAATTTTCTCATCATTTTTTCACGCAATTTAGATGAATTCTTTGAAATTCGCATTGCGGGGCTGATGAAACAACGAGATTTGAATGCGATTGCACGGACGCCAGATGCCATTCCGACTGAAGTGGTCTTAGATGAACTTTCCCAAGTGATTCATGGCACGGTTGCAGAGCAATACCAGACCCTCAATCATGCTGTATTGCCTGCATTACAAAGTGAAGGTATTCGCTTTATTCAATTTAAAGATATTTTAGAAAAACATCGGGCGTGGATTAGCCATTATTTTAGTAAAGAAGTTCAACCAGTCTTAACACCAATTAGCTTAGATCCATCGCATCCGTTTCCACGCTTGGTCAATAAAAGCCTCAACTTTATTGTGAGTCTAGAAGGCAAAGATGCCTTTGGTCGTGCCATTGAAATGGCAATTGTGCCTGCGCCACGCTCATTGCCGCGTTTAATCAAAATGCCCGCCGAGGTTGAAGGCAGTGCAGAGACACAAATTTTCCTGACCGCCATTATTCAGCAACACATTAATGATTTATTCCCGGGGATGAAAGCGACGGGCTGTTATGCCTTTCGAGTGACACGCAATGCAGATTTAGTTCTGGCTGAAGATGTGGATGACTTGGCGGTGGCATTAAAAGATGAATTGTCTTCACGGCGTTTTGGTCGGGCAGTTCGCTTAGAAATTGAAGATGATTGTCCGCAAAGCATTATTGATTATTTGTTAGATGAATTTGATTTGAGTGAGCAGGAGCTCTATCGCATTGACGGCCCGATCAATTTATCGCGTCTCAGTACCAGTTTTAATCGACCTGAACTGAAATATCCGGTCTATACGCCGATTATTCCTAAAGTTTTTCGTAAACAAACCGCGATTTTTGATGTATTAAAAACACAAGATGTGTTGTTACATCATCCGTTTGACTCCTTTCAACCGGTCATCAACTTATTACGTGAAGCTGCAAAAGACCCTCAGGTATTAGCCATTAAGCAAACGCTCTATCGTAGTGGGCCAGATTCGGACATCGTACAAGTTTTAGCGGAGGCGGCACGCAACGGCAAGGAAGTAACCGCCGTCATCGAACTTCGGGCGCGGTTTGATGAAGAATCCAATATTACCGTGGCCAATATACTGCAAGAAGCTGGGGCTGTCGTGGTGTATGGCATTGTGGGTTATAAAACCCATGCCAAGATGATTTTGATTGTGCGCCGTGAAAATAATCAGCTGTTACGCTACGCCCATTTGGGAACAGGTAATTACCACGCAGGCAATGCGCGGATGTATACCGATTATGGCCTGATGACGACGCATCCCGATATTTGCGAAGATGTGCATCGTATGTTTCAGGAATTGACCGGTATGGGCAAGATGGCAAAGCTGAAAGCCTTACTGCATGCACCATTTACCCTGCATACTGAATTACTGAAACTGATTGAACAGGAAATTGTTGCTGCACAAGCGGGAAAATACGCAAGAATTATTGTGAAGGTCAATGCACTCACGGAACCGCAACTGATTGCTGCTTTGTATCGTGCATCGCAAGCAGGGGTATGTGTAGATTTAATTATCCGTTCGATTTGTTGTTTGATTCCTCAGGTCAAAGGTATGTCTGAGAATATTCATGTGAGATCTATCGTTGGACGCTTCTTAGAGCATACTCGAGTGTATTATTTTGAGCATGCAGGCGAAAAACGATTGTACTGTGCCAGTGCTGATTGGATGGGACGTAACTTATTTTCACGGGTCGAAACCTGTTTTCCCATTTTGGAAAGCCGTTTGAAAAAACGCATTATGAAAGATTGTTTACTTAACTATTTGGAAGATAATCAAAATGCATGGGAAATGCAGTCGAATGGGTAATGGGAGAAAGTCGCGGTTGAAGCAGGTACCGAATCGCATAACGCGCAAAAATATTTGATTGCACAGAAAATTTCGACTGTTTAAGACAAAAAAATCCCGACTTAAGTCGGGATTTTTGGTTTCGCTAAAACCATTACGAGGCTTTTGACTGTTTGGATTTTAAAATTTCAGTTCTAAAGTTTTGAGCCAATTCAGCGGCATCACTGTCCATACCATTGAGCATAAACGCATGACGCGTCAACACATTGGTCGGATTTGGCAAGCTGACCAATTGGAAATGATCTGAAATCCCTTTGAGCAAAGTTGTCGGCACATGAATGGCACTTTCTTTGGCAACCAATTGTTGGACTAAACGCTCAGCCGCTTGTACAGAAGACAATTGCATGGCTTCGACAGAGCTTGAAATCGCGCTACGGGTTTGTAAAACGAAACGTTTTTCTTCACGGTAGCGTTTATATAAAACATCAGAAAGCAATTGGAATACTGAGCTGATCATGGTGAGGCAACGCAGCGCATCTGGAGTGTCAGCAGTCATGCTGATGGTTGCGCCATGTTCATCAAACTTATGCACTGTACTGATGTCAGAACTGTTCAATTTATAATGTTGAACACAGAGTTCTGTGGTTTTATTCAAGAAAATTTGGCAGAGATTAAAATACGGCACAGACACGGTTTTGTTGACGCTATCGAGCAGCTGTTTCGGATCATAAAATTGAATATTTAATGCCAAGCTGTTGCTGTCGAGAACCACTGGTTTCATGTCTTTATGCTGTTTTGCTTTGGCTTGCGCATTTTGCTGCGCTTGAGCAATCGCCACAGCGGCATTATGTTTTTCTTGTTCTAAAGCCTGCGCTAGCGTTTGAATTTCATGTTTTAGACGTGATTCATTGTTGATTCGCGCTAAATATTCAGTACGACTAGGGCGAGCAATGGCACGATACGCTAACCACAACAAGCCATGTAGGAATAATGAAAATAGAATCGCAGCCCATTGCGTACGTAAGATTTCACCAATACTTGGTTTAATTAAGGTGATTTCAACCGTTCCGACTTTCTTTTCGTTTTGCAACGCATCACGAACAAAGATTTCACCGTCACGGGTTTTGGTCAAACCGCCTGTAGCCAAGACTTGATTATTGGCATTTAAGATGCGGATGGAAGCCACGCTCGGGTTGGTTGCATAGCGGTCAGCAAGTAAAGCTAATGATACGGTATTGGCCGGCTCAAGCTCAGATAGGCTGTCTGTAACCAATTGACTGGTCATCAGTTGTCCCTGACTGGCACGGTTTTCGTTCAGTTGGTGGGTTGTTGCCAATACCAATAAAAAGGTATGCAAAGCAAAACAAACTACTAATAGGCTAGCAAATAGCCCTTGTCTAGGCGCATTCAACGTAAACTTCCAAGGCAATTCTATTCAATTTAGATTATGATTCTTACATTAGTTGTAGCTCAGACCCGAGTCAATTCATGCGAGAAATCATTCTTATATCACTTTTAGGACCTGACCAACCTAATCAATTTACACGATTAATGCAGGTTTTGTCCGCACATTCCTTACAGATTTTAGATGTCGGACAAGCAGTCATCCACAATCAGCTGACTTTAGGTATTGTTGTTTCGTCGGAAGACCAGACTGCGACAGCATTAGCCATGAAGGAGATGTTGATTTTAGCACATGATATTGGCTTAACTGTGCGCTTTAAACCAATCTCTACAACAGAATATCAACAATGGGTAAATGAGGGAGGCCGCACACGCTATATCGTTACGGCACTTGCGCCAGAATTACAGGCGTCTCATTTACAGGCAGTTACAAATATTGTGTCGAGCCAAGGCTTCAATATTGAAACTGTGACTCGTTTATCTGGCCGTCCAGAATTAGATGGATCGAGCGAAGGTCCACGCCGTGCCTGCGTTCAATTTGGCTTAAAAGGCCAGATGTTGGATGCTACTGCGATGCGTGCAGCATGTTTACGTCTATCTACCGAACTTGGGGTAGATGTTGCCGTTCAAGAAGATAATGCCTACCGTCGTAATCGTCGTTTGGTCTGCTTTGATATGGACTCGACGCTGATTGAGCAAGAAGTAATTGACGAATTGGCGATTGAAGCGGGTGTCGGCGCTCAAGTAGCTGAAATCACTGAACGTGCTATGCAAGGTGAACTCGATTTCCAACAAAGTTTCCGTGCACGTGTGGCACTGCTCAAAGGTATGGATGCTTCGGTATTACCTAAAATTGCAGAACGTCTGACTGTCACAGAAGGTGCAGAACATCTGATTTCAACGCTGAAATCACTGGGTTATCGCACGGCTATTTTGTCAGGTGGTTTTCAGTATTTTGCCGAATACTTACAAGCAAAACTGGGTATCGATGAAGTCCATGCCAATGTACTGGACGTCCAAGATGGCGCGGTAACGGGTGAAGTCAAAGGTCATATTGTGGATGGTGCTCGCAAAGCCTTCTTATTGACTCAAATCGCTGAGGAAATGGGGATTTCATTAGAGCAAGCGATTGCTGTCGGTGATGGTGCGAATGACTTGCCAATGTTGTCTTTAGCCGGCTTAGGCGTTGCCTTCCGTGCGAAACCTTTGGTGCGTCAAAATGCCAATCAAGCCATTTCAAGCGTGGGTCTAGATGGTGTTCTTTACCTGCTTGGTGTGCATGATAAAGATTTAAATCGTGCTTAAAAGCATTTAATTCATACTAAAAAACGTAGCCAAAAGGCTGCGTTTTTTATGCCAAGAATTCAGCTCATCCGATGAGCGGTAGAAGAAAATCGTCGATAAAAACAACGATTAACAGCATTCGAAAAATTAATTTTTTTAGCCTAAAACCAGCTGTTTTTTTTGTAATGACACTCGAAACGAGATGCCATCATTGTTCCAGAAATTCTTTAAAAAGAAAAAATGTAATGACAAAATAATGTTGCGACAAGGTGTGTCGCATTAACAAAAAACGAGACTTTTTTTATGCAAAAAACTCAGCATAATGCTTGCAAGAGATTGAGATCGACCAAATCTATTTACTGAAGATACAGTAGTGAGACGGCTCAGCATCCTGTAAGACAAGAGATGTCAGTTGTCAAATGACGGAGGTTTTTATGTTAACAGCGAATTTAGCAACAATCGTTGGCCTGAGCTTGGTATCGGCGGCTGTGATTGCTGTTTTCTTCTCGCCTTATCGTCGCTGGTTAAGTTTTATGCTGGCGGGGATGCTGGTGTGGGGACTCATTGAAGTAATTCGATTTGGTACACAAACCATGTTTGAATTATCAGTGACTTATAGTTATTTAACGGCATTAATGACCGCAATGGTAGTATTCACTTTAGTATTGTTACGTGAAGACCGCCGTGCAGAGCGCGCGATGGCAAAGCGCCAATGTATAGAGCACACGCCTGTATATGATGAAGAACAGCAATGTTCGAGCCGATAAGTGCCAGAACAAAATTTCAATGAAAATGCGCCTAGGGGCGCATTTTTTTATGAACGCATTAGTCCGATTTGAGATACAAAGCCTTACTTCTCAAAAGCCAAGTTATGTTAGGATGAAGCCAGTCAATTTTCCAACAATTACAATAGGCTTTAAGTCATGAAACTATCATCAATTCCTGTCGTAAAACTACCTTTAGTTGATGTCAGTACGGATCCACTTGATTTACTCGTGGCAGGTTTAGCGCTTCGTATGAAACAGCTTGCACGTACTAGCCCTAAATTCATTGAATTGGTTCATGAACGTCAATTCCGTATTCAAATCGGCACGGATTTAGGTGTTGCACGTCAAATTATTGTAAATAATGGACAGATTGATACTGTTTCAGGCGATGCTGAAAAAGCAGACTTTATTTTGCAATTTGCGGACAGCGAACAGGGCGTAAAAACCCTGATGAAAGGTGACCCAACTGCATTCATGACGGGTATGCAAAATGGCAGTATTAAAATGGAAGGTGATTTTGGTCTACTGGTTTGGTTTAACCAAGTGGCGAAGTTAATTCCACCTAAACTTCCAAAACCGGTTAAAGAAAAAATCAAAATCGCACGTGCGTTTATTAAAGAAAAAACAGGTAAATAATTTTAATTTTCGTTGAAAATTAACGTTTTTTTGGTAAAAATACCCCCACTTTTTAGGGGGTATTTTTATGAAAAAATTAATTACATCGGGTTTAATTGCCGCATCATTAACAATGACAGGTTGTGCAAGCATTATTTCGGGGTCAACTCAAACTTTAACGTTTAAGTCAGTGCCAGATGAAGCATCGATTTCGATTACAAATAAAGCTGGAGAAAAAGTACATACTGGCATCACACCTGCAACTGTTACTTTAAAACGTGGCACCGGATACTTTAAACCTGCAGCTTATGATGTGACATTTAAAAAAGATGGCTATCAAACAAAGACTGTACAGGTGACAGGAACGGTAAATGGTTGGTATGTCGCTAATATTATTTTTGGCGGACTTATTGGTCTGTTAATTGTTGATCCAGCAACGGGTGCAATGTATACATTGAATCCCGCTGATGTAAATGCTGTTCTAGACGCAAATCAAACAACAACGTCAAAGAAAAATGATCAGTCATTAACAGTCATGCTTGTGAAAGATATCCCTGTGGAAGTAATGCAACGTGCAAAACTGATTACAACCATTTAAGACCGTATTATTCTAGCTTGTGAAAAGCCCTCAAAAGAGGGCTTTTTTAATGCTTCAGTGGTTATTCAACTTCTAAATTAAAGGTCACTGGACCGTCATTGACCAAATGCACTTTCATGTCGGCAGCAAAGATACCTGTTTGTACATGGTCATATTGGCGCTTGGTGTAATCGACCAGCTGTTCATAAAGTGCTTTGGCATCGCTTGGCGGCATGGCAGGGCCAAAATCAGGGCGCAGGCCTTTTTGCGTTTGTGCCATCAGAGTAAATTGAGACACCAAGAGGATACCGCCGCCAGCTTGACTGACATTCCAGCCCATCTTGCCTTGTTCATCATCAAAAAAACGGTATTTCAAGATCTTATCGATCAGTTTTTTGCCCTTTTCTAAATCGTCAGCTTTACCAAGTCCTAAAAACACTAAAATACCGTGATTGATTTCACCCGTGATCTCACCATCGACCACCACTTTGGCTTCCAAAACACGTTGTAACAAGGCCCGCATAAATTCTTCCGAGTAGAAAATTGAACATAGGGCAGGGATTGTAGCAAAGACAGCATTCTTTCGAAGCGATGTTTAGAAAATTTTGGGCTCAAACATTTGAAAATGAAATGTATATTTTTTATAAATCTAATAATACGATTGAATTTATAAAAATAATCTGTTTTATCTATTTATTAAATATCAGTATCTTTGCGGGGCAGGAAAGGTATTTAACAGAGAGATTAAGACGATGTTTAAGCGTTCTTTATTGGTTGCGATGTTAGCAACAGCAACAGCGGCGACTCAAGCAGCGCCATTAACAAAAGACAATGGTGCACCAGTAGGCGATAACCAAAACTCGATTACTGCGGGTCCAAATGGTTCAGTTCTACTTCAAGACGTACAATTGGTTCAAAAGTTACAACGTTTTGGTCGTGAGCGTATTCCTGAGCGTGTGGTACATGCCCGTGGCACAGGTGCGTATGGTGAATTCGTTGCAACTAAAGATTTATCTGATCTCACCATTGCTTCATTGTTCAAAGCAGGTACTAAGACTCCAGTTTTCTTACGTTTCTCGACTGTAATTCATGGTAAAGGTTCTCCAGAAACTTTACGTGACCCGCACGGTTTCGCGATCAAGTTCTATACGCAAGAAGGCAACTGGGACTTAGTGGGTAACCAAACTCCAGTATTCTTCATCCGTGATGCGATCAAATTCCCAGACTTCATCCATGCCATGAAGCCTAGCCCAATCAACAACGTTCAAGACGCAAACCGCATATTTGATTTCTTGTCTAGCCAGCCATGGGCAACCAACATGTTGACTTATGTGTATGGTAACCAAGGCGTGCCTACCAGCTACCGCGAACAAGACGGCTTTGGTGTACATGCGTACAAGCTTTATAACGACAAAGGCGAATACAAATACGTTAAATTCAACTTCCGCTCTAAACAAGGCGTGAAAGGTCTGAACGCTAAAGAAGCTGCTGAGCAACAAGGTAAAGATTTTAATCACTTGACTAACGATCTTTATAACAACATCAACGCTGGTAAATTCCCGAAATGGGATCTTTATATCCAAGTGTTAGATCCTAAAGATTTAAACAGCTTTGATTTTGACCCGCTTGATCCAACAAAAATCTGGCCGACGAACCTAGTTCCAGAAACTAAAGTCGGTACGTTAACGCTGAACCGTATGCCGAAAAACTTCTTCAATGAAACTGAACAAGTGGCATTGGCTCCAGGTAACTTAGTTCCAGGTATCGAGCCATCAGAAGACCGTCTGCTGCAAGGCCGTATCTTTTCTTACTCAGATACACAAATGTACCGTTTAGGTGCGAACCACCAACAAATTCCAGTCAACCGTCCATTAGTTGCTGTAAACAACAACAACCAAGATGGTTACATGAATGTTGGCGGCACTTCATCAAATGTGAACTACGAGCCAAGCCGTATTGAGCCAAAACCAGCGACTGCGAAAGCGCGTGCGGTTGAAACGCCGCTTTCTGGCACAGTTCAGCAAAAAGGCGTGAAAGAGCAAAACTTCAAGCAGGCGGGTGAGCTTTATCGTTCATACTCTGCGAAAGAGAAAGAAAACTTAATCATGAACTTGGCGGCTGACCTTGGCAACGTGAAAGATTCGGAAACGAAACACATCATGTTGTCTTACTTCTATAAAGCAGATGCAGACTACGGTACACGTATGACTAAAGCAGTAAACGGTAACCTTGCAACTGTAAAAGCTAAAGCAGCACAACTGAAAGACTAATTTCGATCAGTCTGAAGGATTGGTAACTAGGGTCTAGAACGTTACCTCAAAAAAGTCCTATGAAGCTCCATACCTTTCCTGCACCCTAGGGGGAGTTTCATAGGCACTCCTTAAATATTCATTTTTATGAAATGAATTATTTCTAATTCAATTCTACATTCGATTTCTGTTGGAGTTCATCATGAAAGTTATGCAGCATTTGACTTTAGCCAGTCTTCTTGCGTTTGGTTCCGCATTCGCAAACGTGGCAATCGCGGAAGATATCTCCCCCGCTAAAGCAACTGCAAGCGATCAGATGACCTCACAACAGGAATTGATCGCAATTTTCTTTGCTGCAGCCAAAACTGGCAATGAAGAAGTCATCAATGAATTTCTTAAGCACGGTTTTCCGGTCGATGTGCGCAATGCTTCGGGTTTTACACCACTGATGATGGCGACCTATTATGGTCATCAAAATATTGTGACTCGTTTGCTGGAACAAGGTGCAGACCGCTGCGCACGTGACAATAAAGGCAACACCGCATTGATGGGTGCTATGTTTAAATTAGAATGGGCGATTGCAAAGCAATTACGCCAAGTGGATTGCGATGCAAATGCCAAAAAAATGGGGCAAAAGACTGCAGAACAGTTTGCGCGTGAATTTGGTCAAGAAGAAAAATATCGACAGTTACTCAAAAAATAGTGAGCTTGATCGCGCTCAGCTTCAGCAAAAAAATTGAAAAAAGTCGATGAATCGCGGTGATTTATAAGTTATTCCACTAAATCAATCGGCTTTTTATCAATAAAGTATGCTTTAATGCAAAGAGTTGATAAAAACTGAAAGTCTTTATGTCTCCAATCATCCAATCCTTATTAGACACAGATCTGTATAAATTCACCATGCTTCAGGTGGTGTTACACAAATTTCCGCAAACCCATAGTGTGTATCACTTTCGCTGCCGTAACTTGGATGATACAGCCTATCCACTGGTTGAAATTTTGGATGATTTAAACATGCAGCTCGACATGCTTTGTCAGTTGAAGTTTAAAGAAGATGAATTGCAGTATTTACGCAGTTTACGTTTTATTAAAAGCGATTTTGTTGATTATCTTGAATTATTTCAGCTTAAACGCCGTTTTATTAAAGCGGGTATTGATGATGAAGGTCGACTCGACATTTGGGTAGAAGGCCCAATGGTTCAAGCGATGATGTTTGAAATCTTTGTTTTAGCCATCGTCAATGAATTATATTTCCAACGTATTCGTACACCAGAAGTTTTAGCCGAAGGTGAGCGCCGTTTACAACATAAGGTTGCCTTGCTGAAGCAGTATGAAGCACGGCAAAATCCAAATGATCCACCATTCTTGGTCTCTGATTTTGGCACGCGTCGTCGTTATAGTTATGCATGGCAAAAGCATGTAATTGAAGAATTAAATCAGGCTTCACCGTATATTTTCCGCGGTACAAGTAATGTTCTGATTGCCAAAGACTTGAACATTACTCCAATTGGTACGATGGCGCATGAGTTCCTACAAGCATTCCAAGCGCTTGATGTTCGTCTACGTAACTTCCAGAAGTCTGCGCTAGAAACATGGGTGCAGGAATACCGCGGTGACTTAGGAATAGCCTTAACGGACGTTGTCGGTATGGATGCGTTCCTACGTGACTTCGATTTGTACTTTGCCAAATTATTCGACGGTTTACGTCATGACAGTGGCGACCCGTATGAATGGGGCGATAAAGCCTATGCACATTACAAAAAGCTTAAAATTGACAGTAAAACCAAAATGCTGACTTTTAGTGATGGCTTGAACATTGAAAAAGCTTGGGATTTACACAATTACTTTAAAGACCGTTTCCAAGTGAGTTTTGGTATTGGCACCAACTTGACCAATGATATGGGACAAACTGCACTGAATATCGTGCTGAAGTTGGTTGAATGTAATGGTCAATCTGTGGCAAAAATTTCCGACAGTCCGGGTAAAACCATGACGGATAATGATACTTTCTTAGCGTATCTACGTCAGGTGTTTGACATCTCTGAAGTTAGCGCTTAAACACAGCATTAGATAAAACTAAAAAAGCCGAATCAATGATTCGGCTTTTTTATATCTAAAATATTGCTAAAGGAATGCAAAAATTCAGAATAATAGTGAAAATGACTTATGCTAAGATCGAATTTAATCGCACAAAATACAACACGAACAACGATGACAGCATCTACATTGAATTTTGGTCTGCTGATTGAAGCAGAAGAATTGGTTCCACATCTTGGTAATGAAAAACTACGGATCGTCGATTTGAGTCGTCGTTCGGTTTATGACCAATTGCATATTCCACATGCACTGCATGTGCAGCCGAAACTGTTAGTGCGCCAAGAAGAACAAGCGATGGGGCTTTTACCTGACCAAGCCGGTTTAGAACAGCTCATCAGCTATCTGAATATCAGTCCAGAACATCATGTAGTAGTTTATGACGATGAAGGTGGGGCATGGGCTGGTCGACTGATTTGGAACTTACATTGCCTCGGTTTTGAAAATACCAGTCTCCTCAATGGTGGCATCCATGCTTGGCTTGGGGCAGGCTTACCGACCTCGTCTGAAATTGAGAAATTTGAACCCGTGAGCCCATTGGTTGAAGTAAGTGCCGAGGCGCGTGCTCAGTATCAAACAGATTATGATGAGCTATTGGCTCGTGTGCAGCAGGAGCAGATCCAAGTATGGGACTGCCGTACCGAAGATGAATATACAGGCCTACGTTTGGCTGCGCGACGCGGCGGTCACATTCCGGGAGCACGACATTTCGAATGGAGTACTGCCCTTAACCGAGAAAATCATTTAAAATTGCATCCTTTAGAACGCACACAACAACGCTTAGAACAATTGGGATTCAATTTAAACGAACCTGTGGTGGTATATTGTCAGTCCCATCATCGGTCGGGCCTAGCTTATATACTGGGACGTTTACTCGGTTGGAATATTCGAGCTTATGATGGTGCGTGGAGCGAGTGGGGCAACCGACTCGATAGTCCTGTGATCACCGGAGAGTTGCCGTCTTGAGCCTTACATCTCAGTTAAAAAAACAAATTTTTATTCAAGCTCAGCGTGTTGTTCCACAGCACAAATTATCACGTATCGTCGGTAAATTGGCTGCAAGCGAAAACCCTGTGGTGAAAAATGCTGTGATTACCGCATTTAAAGCACAGTATGGCATCGACATGTCGATTGCTGAGCAAAGTAATGCCCTGAAATTTAAATCATTCAATGAATTTTTCACTCGTTCTTTAAAAGAAGGCGTACGTGTAGTTGATGCAAATGCCAACAGTGTTGTTTCACCCGCAGATGGTGCGATTTCACAACTGGGTAAAATTGAAAATGGTGATGTATTTCAGGCCAAAGGGCAGAAGTTCACTGTTGAAAACCTGATTGCCGATCCACAATTGGCTGAGCCGTTTAAAAATGGTCAATTTGCTACGGTCTATTTGTCTCCAAAAGACTACCACCGTGTACATATGCCATTTGCAGGGACATTGACAGAAACTTTGTATGTACCGGGTGAATTATTCTCTGTAAACCAAACCACTGCTGAAAATATTCCGGGTTTATTCGCTCGTAATGAACGCATGGTCTGCTTATTTGATACAGAAGTTGGTCGTATGGCGGTCGTACTGGTAGGTGCAATGATCGTGGCAGGTATTGAAACCGTGGCTACAGGTAAAGTTAAACCGACAGGGCGTGTGGAACTCAATCAACACGATTTATTCTTAGAAAAAGGTGCAGAATTGGGCCGTTTCTATTTAGGTTCAACAGCGGTTGTGTTGTTTGAAGAAAACAAAATGCAATGGGATGCGACCTTTAAAGCCAACTCGACTGTGGTGATGGGCGAAGCTTTAGGGCATACCATTTAATGAATTCCCTGTCCCTTTAGGAGAGGGTTAGGGAGAGGTTTTTGAGCTAAGCTGATGTATTCAAAAAAGAATCCCTTCTAACCTCCCTTTATTAAAGGAATGAATAAAAAAAAGCGCCATCAGGCGCTTTTTTAATTGCAAAATTTAGCGTTTTACGACAATCGAGTCGATACTGCTATGACGTAAAGTTTGCTGTGCAATCACAGCAGCTTCTTGTGAATCATAGGGGCCAGACACGACGCGATACCAAACTTTGCCATTTTCATTACTTTGGATCACATCGGCAGATAAGCCATTTAAAATAATTTCTGCACGACGGGCATCGGCTTGGTCAGGGTCATCATAGCTACGCACTTGCAAAATATAGCTTGCAGGGGCAGGTGTTGTTTCTGTGGCTTCAATACCCGGCTCAGTCGGTGTAGTGGTATCCGTTTCAGGTGCTTCAACGATCACCACGGTTTCTTTGGTATCTGTTTCAGGCACAGCTTGATCTGGAATCGGGGTGACTTGTTGCTGAGGCAACAGATCATAAAAACGGTAATCTTTATTGGTTTCTTCTTGGTAGTGTTCAGAGGTAATTTGACCTTTCGGTTTTACCGGCTCCCATGGTTTCCATAACATCAAGGCCACCAAGAAACTCAACACGATTAAAATGATCACAAGTGTACCTAACCATGCAGGAATCAATGGTTTTTTAGGCTGATTTGGCCGCTCTGATACACCGCGTTGCGTTTTTCCAAACACGAGGAAACCTCTTTAATTGTAATTGTTACGAACCTAATGGGAACTGACCCAAAACCAAGTTCTGATTATTATATATTACATGACTGTCATGCTGTTTATGTTTAATTTTCACAATTTCAACATCTTCAATTTTTCATAAAAAGATGACTGAATATCCATGAAAATACAGGCTCATAAAGAGCCTGTATAGGCGTCAATGTATATGGTCATACATGGACGGATTCTAACGTATGCTAAGAATGGCTTACATTGATTCAGGCGCACTCACACCCAATAATTCAAGACCATTGCGTAAAACTTGCTGTACGTTTACAGACAGTAATAAGCGCGCTTGAGTCAGTTCTGCATCATCACCCAAGACTTTATTTTCGTTGTACCAACCATGGAACAACGCCGCTAATTCTTTCAAGTAGTTACCCACTTGGTGTGGTTCATAGCTGTTTGCTGCACGAACTACAATTTCAGGGTAAGCCGCAAGTTTAGCAAGAACTTCAGTTTCAGCTTCTAACTCAAGTTTAGCTGCAAATTGACGTGCAGCTTCAGCAGAGAATTGAACGTCTGTCGCAGCGGCTTTTTCGAGCATACGGCAGATACGTGCGTGTGCGTATTGGATGTAGTACACCGCATTGTCTTTGCTTTGAGACACAGCAAGGTCTAAGTCGAAGTCAATGTGTTGTTCTGATTTACGCATCACGTAGTAGAAACGAGCAGCATCGTTGCCTACTTCTTTACGTAAGTCACGTAAAGTCACGAATTGACCTGAACGAGATGACATTTGAACCATCTCGCCGCCACGCCATAGGCTCACAAATTGAACCAATAGCACAGTCAATTTTTTAGAATCATAGCCAAGCGCATCAATCGCTGCTTTCACACGTGCGATATAACCGTGGTGGTCTGAACCCCAGATATCCACGATATCGGTATAGCCGCGTTGTAGTTTATTTAAGTGATAAGCAATGTCAGATGCGAAGTACGTAGTTTGACCATTACGACGTTTTACAACACGGTCTTTTTCATCACCAAATTCAGTTGATTTGAACCAGATGTTGCCATCTTTTTCGTATAAGAAACCACGTTGATCGAGCATTTGTAATGCTTCATCAATTTTTTCAGTCAAGGTTGCTTCGCTGAACCATTGATTGAAAGTCACGCCAAATTCACCGAGGTCATCTTTAATGTCATCAAGAATGGCTTTCAGCGCAGCTTGATGGAACACACGGTAACCCGCAGCCAAATGGTTTTGTGAATTATGAATCAAACCATCAATGTGTTTTTCTTTATCACCTGAAACAACGACTTTATTGCCTTCGCTATCGAGTTCAGCAGCATATTGCACATCTTCAGGAACATCTTTGTAGATGTCGGCAACAGGGCGTACATAAGCATCGCCATCTTTGTCGATAATGCTTTGAGCGATTTCTTTAACGTAGTCGCCTTGATATGCATTTTTAGGGAAGACCAGTTGTTGACCGGTCAATTCTAAATAACGCAAGTAAGTCGATGTCGCCAAGATATCCATTTGACGACCAGCATCGTTGACATAGTATTCACGGTCAACTTTGGCACCTGTTGCTTCAAGAAGATTGGCAACGGTCATACCGTAAGCTGCGCCACGACCATGACCAACGTGTAGGCTAGACGTTGGATTCGCTGAAACGAATTCCACTTGAACACGTTTTTCAGCATTGGCCTGTGTGCGACCGAACTGATCTTTCTGAGCTTGAATTTGGTCTAAGACAGCAAAACGTTGGTCAGCATTTAAAAAGAAGTTAATAAAGCCAGGACCTGCAATTTCTGCTTTGCTGATATCTGCGACTTCTGGAAGATTTGCCAGAATTTTTTCGGCTAAATCACGCGGCTTCATACCTGCAGCTTTAGAGGCAATCATGGCAATGTTTGACGCAAAGTCACCGTGGCTTCGGTCTTTGGTTCGGGTCAAATTGCTAGTATTGTTCCAGTCAGTTGGGAGTACACCTTCAGCTTGAAGGGATTGCACTGCATGATCGAGCGCTGCTTGTATTGCCGTATTCATAATCAGTCGAAAAATAAATGTCGCAGAAAAACGGTAAATATAGCAAATTTCAGGCTCTTTAGGTGAACCCATTTGTTGCGAATAAAAAATATTCGATAAAAGTGAAGCATTGCTTATATCGAAGTAAAACGATATAAGTAGTTTAGCGATTCAGGATCACTGCTTGAGTATATGGACATGTCACAACCCACCCCTAAAATTTTTGGCAATGTGCCGAAGTTAGCTGCACGCTGGGCGCTGATTATTGTGCCGTTTATTTTATCCTGTCTCATGAGCGGTATTATTTCGTTTATTAATATGCTCAGAAATTTAGGGTGGTTTGAGGGATTTCTGACTCTATGGCTGCATAATTGGATGATTTCATGGGCAATTGCTTTTCCCATTGTACTGATTTTATTGCCATTTGTTCGAAAGTTTACAGGCCTGCTGGTTGATATGTCAGGGCCACAGCCACCTGCAAAATAAGCCTGCATGTAAGTCACAGTTGAGTAAAACGGTGACTTACTGCATTTCGCTTTAAATATTTATAGGCTATCGCGACAACTTACTGCTTTAGAGAGTAATTCGGCTTTGTTGTTTTGGAAGGTATAGAGTTTTGAGGAATTAAACACTTTAATGACTTTGGCCTGAGCGACAGCGGTTTTAAAGCTTTGGAACTTTTGCTGATGGGCTGTCTCAAACGGATTTCCAAAGTTTTTATTGTCGAGCAGAATTTGAATTTGCCCCACATTTGTATCATGTGCTTTTAGGATCTCTTGGCCATCCGCGTTGCTTATACTGAAAGTTGGGCGCTGAGTGCTGATTTTGCAATTCAATTTGAGGCTCAAGGTGAAATTGTCTGCCGATTTATTTTTGAGGGTAGATGTGCCTTGTTGATCATTTTCAATATAGACCCACTGATTTTTCGGCATATTGGTCAGCAGAGTTTCTAACTGTTGTTGGGTACTTTTGCTGATATCGACAGTGCCTTTTTTATCGATTTCAGGGGCTTTTTCTTTACCGAGCATGCCCATCACTTTGTCGCTGACTGTGCTACTGGTTTTGGAAATGGTCTGGCAAGCGCTTAAGCTACTGATGATTAGAATGAATGGTAGTGTATAGATGGCAGGTAAGTGCATAGATTTTATTGTTCTATTAAATTTTCGGATCGGCAAAGTTTAACGGTTCTACGCATAAAGCTCAAACCTGCGGCCAATCTCCTTTGAGGAGGACTGCTGCAGGCGGCTAAAGCAGCCATTCTACACAGGCACGAATAATCCCTAGTGCGAGGCCAATAAAACCACCGACCACGACACCATTGACTCGGATCATATGCAAGTCGCCACCGACTTCGTTTTCGATCTTATCGATCATTTCACGTGAGTCCCATTCATGTATACGTTCACTGATAAACCGAATAACTTTTTCGCTATATTGATCGGAGAGATTGATGGCAATATCACTCATTTTTTCATTCAGCAATTGGCGTACAGCAACGTTAGAGACAATATTTTCGCCCACTTGTTGAATGGCGACGCGTAGGTTTTGTGCAATCCCAGAGTCGGGTTTTTCTAAATCAGAACGAATCGCGTCGCATAAAATCACCACTGCACCACTGATAAAATTCAACATTTGTGGACTATCGAGCATGGCATCTTTGGTACTGTTCAGGCGTTGGCTGGCTACACTTTGATTGTCTGCCAACTCATACATGAGTTGCTGTGCCATTTCTTCAATTTTTCGACGCCACGGATGTTCATGGTCGGCAAGCATCGACTCGACACGACTGACCAGTGAATCAATGGTGCGTTGTTGTACATCAATGCCGATCCAGCTGGCGCCTTTAGCTAACTTCCATACCCCAAGTTCTTTAAACAACTGGCGTGAAAGGTCGCGGGTTTGTTCTGGATGCTGTGTGACCCAATCATGGGCTAAATCGAGCCCGCGCTGTAACACATCTTGATGGAAGTCATTTTCTAAAACTGCCCGTAGCATTTCACTGGCAAGATGGTTGACTTGCGTATTGCGTACCCATTGCACGCTGTTATTTTGGATAAATTGTCCAATTTGTTCCTGACCGACAAATTCGAAAATTTTCGGTACCGTTTGCTGAATGACTTGGGTCACTTGCGCATTATTGTGCGGATTGGCCAACCATTTCCCGACGGCAAGAGAGAGATCCGTCTCCGCTAAGCTTTTTTCAACCACTTGTGGTGAAAGAAAATTCTCCTGAACAAAGCGGCCCATGGACTCGGCAATGCGCGCTTTATTGCGTGGAATAATTTCTGTGTGGTCACGTAAAAATTTAGGAATCGGAATACGACCAAAGGGATTGCGAAATAAAACGGTTATCGCATACCAGTCTGCCAAACCACCAACCACGCCAGCTTCTGCTGAAAGCATCAAAATATGAATGAGCCAAACATATTCGGGCAGTAATTTAGCTGCGATCATCAATGCAATCCACGCCAGCACCGCCACCACCAAAGCAATGGTGGCGAAGCGTTTACTGCGTTGCAGACTAGGTGAAACAGCGGGCTGTTCAGTTGGGCTCATCAATGATCGGGTCTCTATGGGTTGACTTATTTAGAGGTGGACTCAGCGGCTACAGGCAAAGGATTTCCTTGGCTGTCTAAACCATATTTAGCTCCGAGTGACTGCAAAATCAAGCGAGCATCAAAGGCATCCTGAGGGGCTTTGGCACGATCTTTATAGCAAGTAATACTGTAGGAAACTTGAGTTGGATCGAGTGTGACCACCTGTGGAACGTCATAAAACGGGCCTGGCCAAAATCCGGGATGGCGACGATAATAGCCATATGGATAAGGCATTGGGTCTGGGTAAATCACCGCTTGGCGCGGCGGTTTTTGACTCCGATTACTCGGGTCATCCATGACTTTAAAATATTGAAAGCCATTGTGTAGGGTGGTTTGAGCGGCTTTAACCAAGGTGATTTCTTCGGCAGTACCATAGCTCATATTGGGTCTAGCTTGGAAGCTAATCCGATAGCTTTGAGCATTTAATGGTGTCGCAGAATATTGACCGAGTTGTTCAAAGGTCAAAGGTTTTGATGGGGTTGTGGCACAGCCAGTTAAACCGAGTGCTGCGGTTATGGCTGCTGCGATAATGAGTTTGTTCATGCGCATACTCCTGTTTAATCGGTTCATGGCAAGGGGAGATACTGGCCAAAAGCCGTCAATTAAAAGCTAGAATTGGGCTGGGTTAAAAATTCCAATTCCTCTGCTGTAGATGTTCTGCCCAATACCGCATTGCGATGCGGGTAACGTCCAAATCGATCGATAATCACTTTATGCTTTTTTTCAAATTCTAAGTTGATCGGATTGCCCAGTTGCTCAAATAATTTTAACGCGCTTTGATGGATTTTTGTCGATTCGCTATGCATAAAGGGCATATATAAAAATGAGCGCTGTTCAGGGCTTAATTGTAGATCTAAACCCTGTGCGATGGCTTCTTGTGCAAGCGCCAAAGCCAGTGCATCTTGGGCAAAAGCCAAGCCAGAGTCACGGAATAAATTTCTAGAAAATTGATCTAAAACAATAATTTCAGCCAATCGACCTTCGGCAGTAGTACGCCATTGCCACAGTTCTGCTTGACTGGCCGCTTGATGGATGTCTTTAAACTTTTTTTCGATTAAAACATCAAAATTATTGCTTTTAGCGAACCAATTGGGCTGATTTTCTGGGTTAAACCAAAATTCGAGAATATCTTGATAATTCATAAGTTTTAAGCATTATTAGCATATATTTGTTTATAAAATCACAAATTTCAAATGTCATATAGAGTAAGTTTGTGATAAAAAATTGCCAAAATAAAATCACGGTTTGTCTCAAAACTATACAGTGGGTCATATGCCCACTTCAAATCGCGTTATACTGATATAAACTGATGATTTTATTTTAGTAGTTTCTTCCATTTAAGCGAGATAGCAATGAGTCAACCCGAATCGACCTCTCAAGACATTTTACCGACTTGGGTAGATTCTTCGCTGATTAAAGGAATGTTGCGCGGTATTGAGCGTGAAAGCTTACGTATGCAAAGCAACGGTTTCTTGTCTCAGGCCGACCATCCCCAAGCCTTGGGTGCGGCATTGACTCATCCGCATATTACGACAGACTATTCTGAAGCTTTAATGGAATTTATCACGCCACCAAAAGAAACTATTACAGAGGCGTTGAACTATCTGCAAGATATTCATGCTGTTGCGCATACGCATTTGGAACATGGTGAAAAACTTTGGCCGTTGTCGATGCCATGCATGTTGGATAAAGACGAAGACAGTATTCGTTTAGCGCAATATGGCAGCTCGAATATTGGGCGCTTTAAAACCTTGTACCGTCGTGGTTTAGGGGTGCGTTATGGTCGCCGGATGCAGACCATTTCAGGGGTGCATTATAATTTATCCTTCCCAGATCATTTCTTTGAAGCACTTCAACAGCATGAAACTGACGACGCCCTCAAGGCATTGAGCTTACAGGATTATCGCAGTCATCGTTATTTCGGCCTGATCCGTAATTTTATTCGTTTAACGCCATTGGTGATGTTTTTGGTTGGGGCGAGTCCGTCGGTGTGTAAATGTTTTATGACTGGACGTGAACATCAGCTGTTACCGCTCTTAAAAGGCACGTTATTTTTACCTTATGCAACGGCACTGCGTATGGGAAATTTTGGTTATCAAAATTCGGCACAAAAACAGTTAGGGATTCACTACAACGACATTCAGGCGTATTTGGAAGGTTTGCAAAAAGCGGTCCATACCCCATATGCCGCATTTAGTCATTTAGGTTTAAATGATGAACACGGTGATCCGATTCAAATTAATGACCATGTGTTGCAAATTGAAAATGAGTACTACAGTTTGGTTCGTCCGAAACAAGTGCCGCAGGATGGTGAAACACCGTCTGAAGCCCTGCAAAATCGTGGCGTAGGTTATGTTGAACTACGTGCGGTTGATGTCAATCCTTATAGCCCGATTGGGATCAATGAAGACACGGCAGGCTTGCTCGAAGTGGTGGCTTTGTACTGTTTATTGCAAGACAGTCCAGCGTTGTTAGATGCCGAACAAAATGAAATTGAGAAAAATCAGGCGGAAGTAGTGAACCGTGGTCGTGCGCCAAATGCGGTGATTTTACAGCAAGGTCAGGCAATTCCAATTGAAACATGGTGTCGTACACATGTTGCAGCGATGCAACCGTTGGCTGAATTGCTAGATGATTCTTACAATACAGATATTTACACTCAGGCAATGGCTGTGATGCAATCACGCATCGATGAAGTCGATGAAACATTGTCGGCACGTATGATTAGCGATACTTTAGAACAAGGTGGAACTTGGGGCTTTGGTAGCTTTATGGCCTTACAACATGCTGAAGTGTATGAGCAGCATGTCTTGAGCCCAGAAATTGCAGCATATTTTGCACAAGCTGCTGAGCAGTCTTTAGAAAAACAGGCTCAACTTGAGCAAGACTGTACCTTGAGTTTTGAAGAATATTTGAAAAACTTTAGATAAAAAATTTTAAGAGGATTTACCATGAAATGGAGTTTCCGCTTCGTGAGTGGTTTGTTGTTTTTAGCCAGCGTGATCGGTATGTCTTTTGCGCTGTTTTTAGAACATGTACAAGGCTTAGAACCATGTCCGTTGTGCGTATTCCAACGTATTGGTTTGATTGGACTCGGCATCATTTCATTGATTGCATTGATTCACAATCCAGCATCGAATTGGGGTAAACGCATTTACGCATTGTTGGGGACACTATCAATTCTTTGGTCTGCTGGGGTGGCTGCGCGTCATATTTGGCTGCAAAATTTACCGCCAGACAAAGTACCGAGCTGTGGCCCAGGACTGGATTATTGGGTAGAAACGCTGCCGTTAAAATCAGTCTTTGAGCAAGTACTGACCGGCTCTGGTGAATGTGCCAAAGTGGATTGGACCTTCTTGGGACAATCATTACCGGTTTGGTCATTGGTGTTTTTTGCGGTATTAACCTTGCTCAGTCTTTGGCAGTTATTGCGTAAATACCCAAGCAAACCAGTGCCACGTTTACGTGATAAGTTTTAATTCTATGATGCAAAAAAAAGCCCTCAACTGAGGGTTTTTTTATACGAGTCTGCATGGGGGAAGTTTACCTTAGGTTAGGGCAATGCCTTCCACACTTTCCAAGTCCATCATAAATTCATAGATATGATCACAAGCTTTATCGTCATTATTTGGATAGAACCAATGCACGATTTGCTCAGCCACTTGCGGATGATGCTGAATTTCAAAATGGTTCAAGCCATAAAAAATTGCTTTATGTGAATCTGGCACTTTCAGTTGATACCGTGCATTTGGGTGTTCTCCTAACGCACTTTTCACACTGACCAAATAATCTCCAATCACATGTCGCGTTTTATTGCGACGATGTTCATATTCGATGGTCCCTGCAACGAGGTAGGTATTGATATGCGATGGAATCGGGGCTGGTTTACGGTTGTCGTCCATGAATCCAATACGGACATCATTATGTTCCCAATCATCATCACGCACGCTGCCATAGCGCAAATCTAAAATGCCGTTACTGCGAATATTCACCACGTGGCCCACGATTTTGACCAAAGGGAAACGCCCCAATTGATCTTGCAGATGAAATCCGATACGTTCAAGCACAGCACCATGATGCGGTGAGCCTAAGCAGACTAGATTTTCGACTTGATGAATCCATTGGTACATATTTTGTTTGCCATAAAAAATGGCACTACGGGACACTAAGCCCCCCATACTATGACCAATTAAGTCGATACTGGTAATACCCGGGTTACGACGGACCAAATCTTCTAATGTATTGGCGAGGCTGCGACCATTGGTCGAAATACGACGACCCGTATTGTAATTTAAATACAGCATGGTGTTATGGTCACGTTGAGAAAGTAATTTTTCACCAATGCCGCCATATTTGGCTGTCGACCATGACAGATGATTCATGCACAGCCCATGAATTAACAGGGTAATACGACCGTTTAATTCGCCTTTTTGTACCGCACCATAATGGTCGTAAACCACCATCGGTAAGGCCATCGGGTTGTGATATTTCAGTAAATAGTCACCCAGCACCCCATTCAGCGCACCTACTAGAAAATGTAAAGACGGGGTGAGGGGTTTGTCGTGTAAGCGTGGGAATTTTTCAATAATGCTACGCAGCGTTGGTGCAAGTAAATAATTGCCATAATTGAAAAAAGTGTTGTAAGAAAATTCGTAAATCCGTGCAATGGTCGGCTGCTTATGAAAGGCTTTCGAGCCTTGTTCGCTCATTCCAAAAATACTGATTAAAATTTCACGTTGAATGTTTTTGATCAAGTCATGCACGACATCACTAAAACGCATTGTCACGAGTTGTGCCAAACCTTCCAGCACATCTGCTTGACTGGGTGGCGTGCGGTCCCATTTACAATAGGTTTCATGCAATGGTGTTAAGCTAGGCATAATGTTCCTATCCTTACATTCAATGCTATCCCTCGATTGTATTTATTACTGGAATAGCCTGAAGTTTCATTGTTTATTTTCTCTGTACACGACAAATTTCACAGAACCCTTATCCTATCAGGATTCTGCTTTCTTAAAATTGCCAAAATTTCCTTAAACTCTTCTTTTTTCCCAAAACCAATTAAACGCTGAATCGCCATTTGAACA
>NZ_VPAK01000023.1:0-47929 GCF_013419295.1 Acinetobacter sp. YH12094 | reverse complement strand
AACTGCAATTTAGGAGAGTGTTATGCCAATTCGGTGACTTTTTCTATCTTTTAACACCAATTCCAGTTTTTAGTTGAGTTTGAGATTGGTGTCGAGAGTAGGTCGCTGGTTTGTGCAAAGGTCTCTAGTTTATTTAAATTCAACAATAAAGGGGAAAATTCTAATGGTGTAGAATCATCAAAAGTTCCATCGAATAAATTACCTATATATTTGATATTTCTATCATAGTTTAAAGTAAGCCAATGGCGCATATAAGTATAATTTTTAGCTGCATCAATCAACAGGAAGAAATTATATTTAGATTCTTCACCACTAATTTTCTTTGATAACTGTAATATGTCCATCCTATATTTCCCTAAACACAAACGGTAAACCTTTTCGAGCGGCATCAATTAAACAGGGAATACATATTTTCGTAGAAATATTAGGAAGCTGGAAATTATGACGTGTACCTTTGACAAATTGTGCTTGAGCAGACCTAACCTCAACGAGCCCAGGACTATTAATATCAATAGAACCGTCAGTCTTTATTTTTATGTCCCCCCCCACCACAAGTCAGCATAATTTCTTTTTTGGCTGCAATCGTAATGGAATTCTCAGTACTCATGATCTTAAAATCCTTGAGAGATGCTAGATCAATTTGATCATTTTGTGCATGAACTTTAATTTCACCTTGAGCCGCTACAATATTTATACCTTTTTCTTGAGTATAAAAGCTTAATCCCTTCGCAGCATGAGCAGTAAACTCACCATTTGAATTTATATCTAACTGTTGACCCGATATAATTTTTATATTTTCTTTAGCAACATGAGTTTGGTTTTTTGACTTACAGAAACAAAATCCTGAGGAGTACTAAGCAGAATATTAGGATGCTCAAACTTTTCTAGACTATTTTCTACTTGAGCAATCAAATCATTACTAATTTGATAGTTTTCATCTTGGAAAGCCTTACTTACTCGAGCATTTTTTTCTAAACTTTTGAGTTTTTCTATAGATTCATTTAATTGCGTTAACAACTCTTTTATATTTAATTGTATATCTTTGGCGTTTTCTAGACTCGCAGAACTAATCAATAATCCCTTACCAGCTCGAATAGCACCCTATTGATCAGTTCTCAGCTCAAAGCCTTCGCCTCTTCCCTCACTTTCTGCGGTTTCTTTGGGATGACTGAGGTTACCGAGGTTGAGCTGAGTGGCACCATGGGTGCTTTGTAATTGTGTTGAGATTTGTCCCGTCGTGTCATCAAAGCGCAGTTGTCCAAAGCCTTCACCTTGTACTTCCTTACTTTTAATCCCAGCCAATTTTTTGGTGTCAGGTAGTTTGCCTTTACTATCAAATTGGGTTGGACTGCGCTGTGCTTCATGTATGCGCCCCACCACAAATGGTCGGTCGATATTGCCGTCAAAGAAATCAATGACCACGATTTCATTAATGCGCGGTAAGAATCGTGCACCATAGCCTTCACCGGCCCATGGGGTAAGCACATCTACCCATGCAGAATCCGTATCATTGTCATTACTGCCTGCACCGCCATCATGGCTGTGGTCATCACCACGGGTAAATAAGAAGCGGACTTTGATACGCCCCCATTCATCGACATGTATTTCTTCACCGCTTGGCCCAACGACTTTAGCGCGTTGCGGATGGGTACTTGGACGGTGTTCGAGTGGGTTATATTCAGGAACGGTCGCAATATTGCGGCGTTGCAATGTGAGCTGATTGGCCTGACGCTCGGCCTGTTCATGGATGGGTTTAATATTCCACTGGCTTTGTTCAATCAGTTGATTGACTTGTTCAGAGAGGTCTTTAGGTAAGTTATTTTGGTTATAGAATTTTTTTCCTGTGATTAAAAATTGTTTGTCTGCACCACTGTGTTGATCGATTTCTGGGTGTTCATTCAATTCAAACCAATAACCCACTTGGGTATCACGCACGGTCGATTGTGCACTGAATTTTTTCGATTGTAGCTCGTGATAGCGCGTTAGGTTTTGATTCAATTTTTCAATTTGGCTATTGGATGAAGCGGTAGCTTGGTCTTCGCCTTTTAAGTCTTGCATCCATGCAGGGCTGACATGCCATGCTTGTTCAAGACTTAAGCTGGCATTGTCTTGGCTTTGGCTATGCTGATGTTTACTTTGAACTGAACCTGCGCCTTCTTCTTGGCTCAGTCCATCGGCTTGCCAGCGCTGCACATGGACCGCAGTCGGTTGAATGCTACGTTCACCGATCAAGCTGGTGATGCTGTCTTGTTTTTCTGTGGCACTAGAGCGATGAAAGCGGATACTACGACGGCTGAGTGCTTGATATTGGCTATTGTCATCAATCAGGCGGAGTTTTTGTTTTTCAATTTGCGCTGAGGAATGCGGCACTTTCAACTGTGCTTCATCGATGAGCCAATTAATGCCTTCACTGCGCCAAAGTCGCGTTAAAAAGTCATAATCGCTTTCATTCGACTGCATGATGAAAGGTCGAACGTCATAGTTTTGGCCTAAACCGCTTAAATCAAGCATTAGACTGGCAGCAAAGAGCGGACTTTTGCTTTGCCATTCTTTAAAAAGAGTCTCACTAACATCACGCACCGATTTGTTCATAAACACACGGCTGTTGCGGCGCTTATGCCACAGCGATGTTGCATCTTCTAAAGTGAGTTTATATAGCGTGAGTGAACCGTCACTCTGCCCTTGGGGTGGCTTCGGTAATAATACCCGTGGTACGGAAGAGTTCGCCCTAATCGGTCACTTGATCAACGGCAACTTGTGCGCCAATAAATTGTTTTAGCGGAATAAGTGCATTAGTAGATAGGCAAATCAAAGTCGCTTGCAGGCCTTGGTTTAAGACATGCTCCCCATCAATACGTTGAATAAAAAGCTCGTCATTCAACGCAGGGTTGGAAAATTGCACATGAATGGCCCGTTTTTGGGTGGATAGACCCAATTGTTCTAATACAGCAAATATTTTGCCTAACATAATAAAAATTCTAAATTGTAATCATGGAAATAATTTTGCTGCTAGTTTAGTCAAATTCATCAATAAACTTAATGCTTAAAACCATAGAAGATGTTTCGTTATGTAAAATCCACGATTCAAAAATTCACTTAAAAATAAAAAGCTGAGAACCCACTCACTAAATACTTCTTGCATATAAAATATTCACAAAATGGTCTTAGACCATGCACTTGCATCCAACACGTAGCGTCACTCACATAAATGTAAAAATAGTTTTATCATCTAATTTACATCGAGCTTAATGATCAAATTTTTAATATTATCTTTAAAAATAGTGGATTAATTTAAACTTAAGCTAGATTAAAAAACACACAAACCTTTCTTTCCTCTCTTGTAATTCACCTAAGATCCCCTATAATTCAAAAAAAAACAGACAAGTCTGTCTATTTTGCTGCAAAAACCGAATGAATTTAACATTCAGAGGGTAACAATATAAATGAGAGAAAACGTATAAAACGTTCGAAATTCAAATCATTGACTTAAGCTAACAAAGTGAATGATTTGAACGCACAATTGTCAGCAAAGCGCGATTACCCCAAATAATCGCGCTTTTTATTTTCTTAGAATCTTAAAGCATGTGAAAAAAATTGATGGTTAATCAATACAAATAAGTCATCGCTAGATTTAAAACCCCGATGCCTACAAGCAAATTTTAAGCAGCCAATTCCAAACGAATTAAGGTTTCAACTCGCTTCCAATAATCTGCTAAATGCACTTGGTTGGGGTCAATTTGGGCTTGGATAGTCATGCCATCCAAAATACTACTCAGAAATGCAGCGAGTTGTTCAGTTTGCTGAATGCCCAGATGTTGCAAGGCAGTACTTAGTTTTGATTTAAGCCACTCTTTATAATCGATCGCAGGTTGTAATGACGAAGGATAAACTTTAGATATTTCTTCTACTGCTTTTTGAAACATACAACCATTAAAATCTGCGGTACGAAACCATGCATCGTACCAAGCAAAAATGGTTTTAATATGCGAAAGATGGTCTTCTTGATCACATTCTGCAATAGCAGCTTCAAGTGATTCCTGTAAATTAAGATTTCGAATCACGAGACATTCTTCAATTAATTTGGCTTTAGAGGGGAAATATTTATAAAACGTCATTTTAGCAACGCCTGATTCCCCAATAATTCGATCTATACCAATCGAGTTATAGCTATAAGAATTGAAGAGTTGGAGCGCAACGTTAATGATGTCTTGCTTTTTCGACATTTAATTTACCTGATGCACCAATGGGGCCTAGACATAAAGCTTTTAAGGTAGAAAACCTAATTTTTAAACATGATTTTCGCGCGCTATTGTAAAGCATAACTTAATTGGAGTCTGTAGATAAAACTTCAGCATCCCATTAAATATTGTCTGATTTCAGAAGATTTACCGAATTAGCAGTCAGGAAAAATTAGTATAAAACTGACTGCTATTTTAATATCAACTAGCGACTTAACGACTCTTCATCTGCGTTAAAAACCTTGCTGAAATGAATGCCATTAACGGTGGATTTAAGAGCAAGGGGTACTCAGAATATTTTTTTGCTTACGCTCTTGCCGTGCTTTTCGAATCACCTGATAACCGCCCATTAAACCTAAAATTGCCATGATTGCGGCCACAATCAAATCTGGCCATAGACTGCCTGTACCAAATACCCCAACAGCCGCCAAGATCACTGCGACATTACCAATGGCATCATTACGGCTACATAGCCAAACCGATTGCATATTGGAGTCACCTTCACGGAAAGCATATAAGACGTATACACAGATGACATTAGCGACTAAAGCCAAGATACCAATCAACCCCATAGTGATCGGTTCAGGTGCGATCCCATTGGCATAAGCATAAAGCACTTTGGCAATCACCACGATCCCAAATGCTGCCATAACAAAACCTTTAACCAAGGCAACTGTTGCACGCCAATATAAACTGGCGCCAAGCACGGCTAATGAAACTCCATAATTTACGGCATCACCAAAGAAATCTAGCGAGTCCGCCCAAAGCGCAGAAGAATGTGCATAAGCCCCGCCAATCAGTTCCACCAAAAACATCATGGCGTTAATGATTAAGGCTATCCAAAGCGCGATACGAAATTTACTGTTGGTTTTGCTTGGTGCTGGCTCATGACTACATGTACATGCCATAAATGTGCTCCAATTTAAAAATCAATGGATTTGTATTATTCTTATTCAAAACTATGGACTCACTCCAAGGTCAAGCATGAACGTACAAAAACATTATTTGATTAAAGAATTGTCCACCAAATCTGGGGTAAGCGTTGACAGTATTCGCTTTTATGAAAAGAAAAAACTGCTGAAACCTAGCTTCCGCGCAGACAATAATTACCGTTATTATGATGAAGAAATGTACAAACGTTTGGTTTTTATTAAACGCTGTCGAAACCTCGATATTTCTCTCACTGAGATTCAAACCCTGCTTGAACTTGAGCAATCCCCTACGCAAAGCTGTCATGCCGTGAATGAATTAATTGATAATCATATTCGTCAAGTTTCTGAAAAAATTAAAGAATTAGAAAATTTTAAAATACAGTTAAGTACGCTCCGTGCCAGTTGTAATGAAACCAGTCAAATTAATGATTGCCAAATTTTAAAACATTTGGAAAACGGAATATCTTGAAAACCCAACTAAAATACTTGGTTGAATCCTTTTTTTAGATCACTACAATAAAGCCATAAATTTTTTATGCCTTTATTGACATGACGATTCAACACGTAACCGAACTCCTCTCACCTGCTGGCTCATTGAAAAACATGCGCTACGCTTTTGCTTATGGCGCAGATGCCGTGTATGCAGGTCAGCCGCGATATAGCTTACGTGTGCGCAATAATGCTTTCGACCATGACAATTTAAAAATTGGCATTGAAGAAGCTCATGCCTTAGGTAAAAAGTTTTATGTGGTGGTAAACATCCAACCTCATAACTCAAAACTGAAAAATTTCATCCGTGACCTTGAACCTGTGGTTGCCATGAATCCTGATGCACTGATCATGTCTGACCCTGGTCTAATCATGATGGTGCGTGAACATTTTCCAGAAGTGTCCATTCATTTGTCTGTACAAGCCAATGCGGTGAACTGGGCAACAGTTAAATTTTGGAAAAATATGGGACTGACACGTGTCATTTTGTCACGTGAATTATCAATCGAAGAAATTGAAGAAATTAAACACAATGTACCTGATATGGAAATTGAAGTTTTCGTACATGGTGCATTATGTATGGCTTACTCCGGTCGTTGCTTACTTTCTGGCTATATGAATAAACGTGATGCAAACCAAGGTGCATGTACCAATGCATGCCGTTGGGATTATAAAATTCACGATGCAGTTGAAGATGAAACTGGTGATGTTATTCCAGTCACACAAATTGAAAAATCATCATGCTGCAATAATAAAAATGCCGATGAGCAACACGCCCTAGAACAACACCAATTCGGCGAGCCGGTTTTATTACAACGCAATGAAGAAGACATGTTTGCTGCCGAAGAAGATGAGCATGGCACTTATTTCATGAACTCGAAAGACTTGCGTGCTGTACAGCATGTTGACCGTTTAACCAAAATGGGCATTCATTCTTTAAAAATTGAAGGCCGTACCAAGTCTTACTTTTACTGTGCGCGTACCGCTCAAATTTATCGTAAAGCTATCGATGATGCCCTTGCTGGCAAACCGTTTGACCCTGCTCTCATGTCTCAGCTTGAAGGCCTTGCGAATCGTGGTTATACCGAAGGTTTTTTACGCCGCCATGTACATAGTGAATATCAAAACTATGAAACCGGCTCTTCACGTTTTGATCATCAACAGTTTGTAGGTGAAGTCTTAGAACGCAATGGCGACTCTCTTAAAATCGAAGTGAAAAACCGTTTTGTTGTGGGTGATTCTTTAGAACTGATGACCACTTCAGGCAACATCACCTTCGTTTTAACGGAAATGAAAGATAAAAAAGGTAATCTAATTAACGACGCCAAAGGTTCAGGTCATATCGTGGATATTCCTGTGCCTGCCGATGTCGATATGCGCTACGCCTTACTGATTCGTAATTTACCCAATTCGACCGTAGATATTTCGGCTTCGTCTTTAGCGTATCAGGCTTGAGTTCGCTTTATGGCTTTGTTGATTACAGATAAATGCATCAATTGTGACATGTGTCTACCTGAATGTCCCAATGATGCCATTTATGAAGGCTCAAAGATTTATGAAATTGATGTCGCACGTTGTACTGAATGTGTCGGTTTCTATGAGCACCAAACTTGCGTTTCAGTTTGTCCGATTGAGTGCATTATTCCGCATCCGGAGCATATCGAAAGCCAAACTGATTTATTGGAGAAGTTTAAGGGTTTGAATTTATTTAAATCTTAAATGCATGGTGTGATTGGCGTAAGACTTGCTTAATCCACTTTATATAGAGAAACAACCTTGGGGAAAGTATAAAAATAAGGTTGTAAAACAAAAATAGCTGGGCAACGAATAGGGTTCAAAATGTGTGGGGACATTTTTGAATCCTAATTTTGCAGAAAAAAAAAAGGAACTCCGGTGTTAGCGTCCAAAGTTCCTATAAAACGAGAATATTAAGAAAAATAATATTCTAATGACAACATTCAGCGCGGCCAGTGTGTTTCTCGAAACACACTGGCCTTTCTTTTATTGACCCGAACGGATGATGTAATCAAAAGCAGATAATGATGCTTTCGCGCCTTCACCTGTCGCAATGATGATTTGTTTGTAAGGTACTGTTGTACAGTCACCGGCAGCAAATACACCTTTCACATTGGTTTCGTTGCGCTCGTTAATTACGATCTCACCACGGTTTGAAAGTTCAACCGCTGTTTCTTTTAAGAAATCAGTGTTTGGTAACAAACCGATTTGTACAAAGATACCAGCCAATTCAATCGTTTTGATTTCATCAGTTGCACGGTCTTTGTAGTTCAATGCAGTCACTTGTGAACCATCACCGACCACTTCTGTAGACAATGCATTCATGATCACAGTGGTGTTCGGTAAGCTATTTAACTTGTCTTGAAGGACTTGGTCAGCACGAAGCTTAGTATCAAACTCAACTAGCGTTACATGTTCCACAATACCTGCAAGGTCAATCGCCGCTTCGACACCAGAGTTACCACCACCGATCACCGCAACACGTTTACCTTTAAACAATGGACCGTCACAGTGTGGGCAGTATGCAACACCACGTGTACGGTATTCTTGTTCACCCGGAACGTTCATTTCTCTCCAACGTGCACCAGTTGAAAGAATCACTGTTTTAGATTCAAGTTTTGCACCATTCTCTAAAGTCACTTCAACCAAGCCATTGGCTGTTTCATCTGCACCTTTGATGTCAGATACACGTTGCAAGTTCATGATGTCCACACCGTATTCACGTACATGTGCTTCCATTTCAGCAGCAAACTTAGGACCTTGTGTCTTTTGAATCGACGTGAAGTTTTCAATGTCCATGGTATCCATGACCTGACCGCCCATGCGTTCAGCCACGATACCGGTTTTGATACCTTTACGTGCAGCATAGATTGCAGAAGTATTACCTGCAGGGCCACCACCAATCACAAGGACATCAAATGCTTCTTTGGCATTTAGCTTTTCAGCATCTTTTGCAGCAGAGTTGGTGTCTAATTTGGCAATGATTTCTTCCAAGGTCATACGACCTTGACCGATGTGGTTGCCGTCTTGGAATACCATTGGTACAGCCATGATTTTGCGTTCTTCCACTTCGTCTTGGAAGAATGCACCATCAATCATGGTTGCAGTTGTACCTGGGTTGTAAATTGCGATCAAGTTAAGTGCTTGAACCACGTCAGGACAGTTATGGCAGCTTAAAGATACAAACACATCAAAGTCAGTTTTAAGACCTAGACCTTTGATGGTGTTCAGTACTTCGTCAGAAACTTTCGGTGCATAACCTGAAGTTTGTAACAATGCCAAAATCAAAGAAGTGAATTCGTGGCCCATCGGTAGACCTGCGAAGAATACGCGTGGAGTTTCACCTGCTTTTGCAATACCAAAGCTTGGAGCACGGCTGTTGTTACCGTCAAAACGTGCAGTCACTAAATCAGATAAAGCAGCAACTTCAGTTACCAATTCTTTAATTTTGTCTGATTTGTCAGTGCCGTTTAAAGTCGCGACGATTTCAATCGGGCCTTCAAGGCGTTCAAGTAAGGTTTTTAATTGAGCAGAAGTATTTTGATCTAACATTGCTAACGTCTCCAGAGGAGTAAATTTATTTGATGAGAGAATGATAGAACAAACCATTAAATAGGTGAAACGGTTTGTTTTTATAAAATTAATCGGTTTTTCAAATTAAATGATTAAATTTCTTTCTAAATCATGAATATATGTTCGCATATTAACATTAAAATGATTTATTCGTACACATATATAGTGACAAATTCCTCATTTTTTTCTTTTTTATTGAAATTACACCAAGCCTATGCAAGACATACGCATGCAAGACATACGCACGACCTGATCAATTACAAAACCTTTATAAAGCTTTAAGTTTCATTTCAGCAAGTCGGCTTTAAATCAAATGAAATATCAGATGATTTGACTGCTTTTGATTTCTATCAATAAAGCCGCAATCAATCCCTTGCATCAATCAGCCATCGATCTACAAGTATAAAATCAACAGTGAGCAGAATAATGAAAATTGAATTTGTCTTTGATATTGTTTATCCCATGAGTTATGTCGCATTTCAAAAGTTAAAACAAAACTGGAATGAACATACAGCAACCCGTGTAGAGCTATTGCCGATTCAACGCGTTCCTGAAATTCCTGAACAAGGCTTAGATGTGCTGCAGTATTTAACCAATAAGTATGGCGCAAGTGCAGCAAATCGAAAACTCGAAATGACAAAGTTTGCTGCTTATAGCGAAGATGTGATTGTCAATATTGAGCACATGAAACGTATGCCAAACAGTCAACTAGCTCATCAAGCTATTTTGGCCTTGGACAATATTTTGGATCAATATGCCCTGACTCAAGCCTTATTCCATGCATTATTTGCACACGGTCAAAATATTGCTGATATTCACGTTTTAAAAAGCATTATTGAAGGCATTGGTTTAGATGGCTCAAAAGTACTGCGCTCAATTCAACATAAAGATATTGCAGACCGTCAGCATGAAATTACACAGTATGTAAAATCAAAGGGACAACACCCCATTCCTTTTTACCTTGTGGATGGCGAAGTAAATGATCAGACTTTTTCTACACAGGAACTTCGACAACTTTTTCATCGCGCAAGTTAATCTACCTAATATCAAAAATCCCCATACTATGTGATGGGGATTTTTATTCTGAGCAATGCCATGATCTAAAAAGTGAATAGGCCTGTTAATGAAGTCCCTGCTCAATTCGAATAATCCGTGATTTGAACTGCTGAGAAAGCAGATACAAAATTAAGCTCAAAATCAGCGTGAGTACTATCACGACGATCAACACCCAACGTACAATAACTTCTACTACATTGGCTTGCTGAACTTGTTTTTCCACGCTTTGCGCCATCGGTGTCATGGTTTTATCAAATAGCTGATTTTGCATCGCCCAGAGCTGTTCAGGCTGAAAACCGTATTCACGGAATTTTGCTGGATTTTGTTGCTCGGTATTGATTAAGGATTGCACCAAAGGAATTGCTGTCGCACGATCTACAGGCTTATGCATCAAAGCAGCTTGTGCAAGTAAATAGTCTTGCACAGGTTTTGCCAATTGTGCATCTTCCATCTCGAAAGCCAGCTGGCTTTCCTGAATATTTTTTTCATAATGTACCAATTTTTGATCTGCTGCACGATCATCATGATTAAGGTCATATTGCACATAGGTTAAGCCTGACCAAAGCACGATAAACGATAAAATCCAGCCAACAAATTTCAATACAAAAGATTGGAATCGAATTCTAAAAAATTGAAATTTTTTTAGAAAACCAACCAAGAAAAATGCGCCAATAAATGAAACGATGAGTTTTAGAAATAACCAGCCAATAAAGGATAAAAAGTTTAAAAAATAGTCGGAAGACTCACCGAGTTGATATGTCAAATCACCTGCACTAACGGGAATATGCAGTTGCTGTACGCTAGAACTTAGGCCAAAAAAGCTATAAACCATATCATGCTGAATAAACAACATCACAGCTGAAACGATCAGCACAGAAACACTGGTTAAAGTCAATAACGTCAAATTACGTTGACGCTTCTTAATGGTTTGAAGCCCTGTTTCCAGTTGCTGCGGATTTAGCGCATATTCATCAATGGGAGGCAATGACATACTCCTTCAGATTATATTTTCACCTCCCTCACAGTTTATGAAGAAGGGTTTGAACCACTCGATTGAATTACTAAATGATTCAAATTGTTTTGTAAGGCACGAATACGTGTCGTCGCTTCTTCACGCTTTTGTACACCTTCTTTCTGAATTTGAATCACATCATTAACGGTTTTAATGAGGGTATTTTGCACATGTTCAAGTGTTTCGATATCAATCACTGAACGCTGATTGGCTTTCGCTGTATCGACAGAGTTTTGATGCAACAAATCTGCATTGCGTTTTAATAGGTCATTGGTCGCATCATCAATGCTATTTGCCAATTGCACGCTGTTCTTTTGTTCTTGCAATGAAATCGCCAAGCTAATTTGGTTTTTCCAAGCCGGTAAGGTGATATTTTTAATAGCATAAAATTTATCAACCAACATCAAATTGTTGGATTGAATAATACGAATCATCGGCAAGGTCTGCATCGCAGACTGTTGCAAGATCTGTAAATCACTCACACGTTTTTCAAGATTATTTGCCAAATGATTGAGGTCATAGATTTTTTGCGTAGTGGTTTGATCTTGAACTTGAGTGGTTAAGCTTGCAATTTCCTGTTGAATTTCTTGCTCTTTCAACTTACCTGCGGCGATATACACCCCTAATTGTTTATATTCGTCTTGTACGCCTTCAAACATTTTATCTAAGGTATTTACACGCGTTTTTAAGCCATTTTGCGAAGTTTCAATTTCTTTAACCAACGCATCAATTTGCTCTTTGGTGGTATTAAAGTGCTGATCAAAACTTTGCTTGGCACCTTTAAATTTACTCAGTAAACCACCAAAAAATCCTGAGCTTTTAGATTTATTTAAAATGCTCGTAGTGTTTAGCTGCTGTGCGACTTGTACAACCTGATTGAGCTTTTGACCTGTCGCATCTAGATCTTTATTTTGCACCAAATTTAATAATTCATCGGTATAGGTCGACGTCTTGGTGGCAATGTTTTTACCATATTCAGCAACACTATTATGACTTAAATCTGCCAATTCCTTACGTGCAGCTTCGACTTCGTGAAAATCGGAAGTTTGTAAGCCAATTTCCTGCAAATTGAGTTGCTGAAACTTTTCTTCAGTCAACTCTTTGCTTACTTCAACGGGTAAATTTTTGGCATCTAAATCGGTCATAACTCACCTTATATTTCTAAGACTTAGAGGAATTCTCTAATGATTTTTTTAAAGTTTTAATCAAATTTTCACGGCTATTATCAAGCTTTTCCAATGAACTTGTCGAGTTACTTTGACGACTTTGTTTCACATGATATTGCCATGCTGGAATCAACACCTGCTGAGCTTCCTTATATCGATCTAATAATTCAAAAGAAAGCTGCTGAGAAAGCTGCATTTGCGTAATTGCAATATCATTACTGGCTTGTAAGGTTTGCAACGTATTCACCTTTTTCGATAAACGTTCTGCAAAGTTGTCAAGCGGATGCTGATTTTTCACAAACTGTGGGTATTCCACCAAGAACTCTTCAGCCGCGACGATATAGCGCGCCATTTGCTCACGTAAGCCTTGTAGTTGATTAAAACGTGCTTGGGACTTTTGAATTTCTAACTGTAGTTTTTGGCTCAGATGATTTGCCCGATCAAGTAATTGATCTAGATTTTTATAATATTCAACTTGTCCTGAACCATATTCCAAATCGATGCCTAACCATTTTTGCAAGGAATTAAATTTGCGTCTTTTTAAATATTTTTTTGAATTGGCTAGAGCTTGAATCAACTGTTCAATAGTTTGACTAAGTTGTTTCGTCAACTGAGGGTCAACACCGTCTAGCAGCACCGACTGTGCTTGAATTAATTGATCTGCATAATGATTTAGACGATATTGATCGGTCAGTAATGGCACAAGGTCATTCCGCTTAATCGAAAGCACTTCCGCCCGATCTACCGTAATATCCTTTAACGGCACCAATACATCAATTTGTGACATAGCCAATTAAACTCAATAAAATCATTTTTATACTACAAGTTTTGCCATAAAAGTCTTGTAGTATTTTGCAAAAAATACATCTATTTCATCAGTCAAATTTCGCCATCAAATTCAACCGTTGCCTATAGAACCGCCTAAGCAGCTATACAGCATCATTTCAATGGATATGATGACCTACATATATGAATTCAAGCTTAAGATACCCAAAGATTCAATCTAGATTTAAATTAAACAACTGACTCTACATGAATTATTATCAAAATTATCGTAAAATTTAATCCATATACTTTAGAACCAAATATTAGATCAATAAATTTAGAGGCTTAAATGGAACGTTTTTTCCATAACACAATGTATGCAGCACGTTGGATTCTGGCTCCCGTGTACTTTGGTTTATCCTTTGCACTGCTACTGCTCGCGATTAAATTTTTCCAAGAAGTCATTCATGTCCTTCCGCATATTCTAGAATATTCAGAAGCTGACCTGATTTTAGTCATCCTCTCTTTGGTCGATATGACTATGGTGGGCGGACTGATTGTAATGGTGATGTTTTCAGGCTATGAAAACTTTGTTTCGCAATTAAAAATTAATGAATCGACCAATCGCTTGAACTGGCTCGGCACCATGGATGCCAATTCATTAAAACTCAAAGTTGCAGCATCAATCGTGGCAATTTCTTCGATTCATTTATTGCGTATTTTTATGGATGCGAAAAACATCCCCAATGACAAAATCATGTGGTACATCATCATGCATTTAACCTTTGTTTTTTCTGCTTTTATGATGGGTTATTTGGATAAAATCAGTAAGCACTAATCTAAGTAAGGTCAATGAAACCTTTTGCGATTATGGCTTCTCGTCAAATTTTAAATCCAGTTATTCATCAAGTTCACTCATTCGCCTTAAACGATCAAGATCCAAGATCACGATTTGTCCATAATTCCACGCGATCACCTGTATTTGAACAAATTGCTGCAGATGTTTATTCAACGTTTGGCGTGAAATATTAAAAGACTCTGCAAATTCCTGCTGACTGAGTTTCAGGGGAATTTCCTGCCGACATCCATATTGCTCATAGAGTCGAATCAAATGTCTAGCAATACGCTGCTCTAGCGTTGCTGTTCTCAAATAACGATTATGCTCAAACATCAAATACATGCGTCGACTGAGAGATTGCACGACATTCCAAAGCGCCTGCGGATCACGCTGTAAAACCGCTAAAAACCTTGTTCCAGAAATGAACGCCACCTCGACATGTGTCGCAGCAAAATAATCATAATTCAACGGCTTTTGTTGTAAGACTGCGACAAAATTAAATACCGACTGACGACGAATATAGTCATTTACAATCAATTCACCATTATTTTGCAACCAACCAATTTGTAGCGTACCTGAAAGTAAAATATAAATATCTTGCACGATTTGTTGTTGTTTTAAGATGTGTTGCTGTGCATGAAACCGTGAATATTTCACCTGTTGCACAAGCTGTTCTAAAGTCTGATCGCTAAAGCCCTGAAAGATGTCTTCATTACGCAAAATTTGCAACAAATGCTGTTGGGCGGTGTTCTTTTGATCGCTCACGTCTATAAAAAAATGCCTAAGATCTCATTGATCTTAGGCAAGTGCTGAAAAATGTAAAACCATTGTTTTTCGCATTATTTATCTGTTTTTATGCTGTTTTAAATGACGCTCTCATACTTAAGATGCTTTCTCATAAATACGGCCAGCTTCAGAGCGCAAGTTTGAAATGTCGGTGTTTTGAATATTTTTCAGTACAGTACTCGGCTGACCATTTACATCGACAGGCACATCGCCCTCGATAGTGACACGTGAGGCGATACGCAGTGCGTCCCCATAGTCATTGATGGCACGGTGTTGCGTCGCACGATTATCCCAAATCGCAACATCACCAACCGCCCAGCGCCAACGCACAATATTTTCCCATTGCACGATTTGCTCTTGAAAGAGTTCAAATAGGCGTCGTGACTGTGCCGGACTATATCCAATGAAGCGTTTAAAGAAGTGACCCAACACCAAACTTCTTTCACCTGTTTCAGGATGTACACGCACCAAAGGATGCTCGGTTTCTACTTCTACCGCTGTACGGAATAAGTGGCGACCTTCTTCATTGTACTGACCTTTCGGCGCCGCATAGTCATAACTGTTGCTATGCACCGCGCGTAATTGTTCCGCCAACTTTTGCAGCTCAGGACTTAAATCTTCATAAGCGGTCACGGTATTGGCCCAAACCGTATCGCCACCATGTTCAGGTGCAACTACATTTCTTAAAATTGTGGCTTTAGGATAATTGGGCAAAAACGTAATATCGGTATGCCACGAATCTGCGCGCCCACCACGTGAGTCAATTGACAAAGTATGTGCTGTACCATCTTTGAGTGGCACACTTGGGTGATTCAACGGATTTCCTAAAAGTCGTGCAAAGGCTTCTTGTTCTAGATCTGTGAGATCTTGCTGTCCACGCACAAATACAACTTTATATTTTAATAGTGCATGATTAAATTCATCGACCACGCTTTTGTCTAAATTTCCAGACAACTGAATGCCAGAAATTTCGGCACCAATACGACCGGTTACAGGTTTTACTTCAATATGCTGATATTGATAGTCTGGATTGTAATGATTCGATTCTAATTGTGTCATAGGGCTCTACCTTATTCTTCAAATTATTAAGCAACGATGGTGTTGTTGAAATACAGTGTGCCGACTTCGTGCCCATGACTCTGTCAATTCTTTGACAGTTTTCCCAAGTTAAACTGCTATGGTTGTGATGAAATCTGCTTAACAACATTTGCACATTTCATATCTAAAAATGCAATAAAGAAAAAATAAAAAAGCCATCGGTATCGATGGCTTTGTGTGCGGATTTTATCTGTATATCACAGCGGAATTATAGATAATTCCCTTCACGCTCAGGTTGATAGAGCACTTTAATGATTTTGACTTTCATGGTATGACCATCAGGCTGCGGCCATTCTATTTCCTGCCCTTCAGCCAAACCTAAAATGGCAGCGCCCACTGGAGCCAAAACATTGACTTGACCTTTATCGCCACGAAAATCATGTGGATAGACCAGTGTAATTTCGGTTGCTTCTGTGGCAGGTGCAATGTTAATGAGAACTTTGGCATTCATACTCACCACATTGGCAGGGACATCTTGTGGAGCAACCACTTCAGCGCGCGCCATCTCATCTTCCAAATGCTCCATCGTCGGCGTCAACTTAGACTGATGCTCCAACATGGTTTCTAAGCGATGTAAATCTTGTTCTGAAAGAATAATATTGGGTTTTTTCATATAAAGTTCCTTTGCGACCTTGCCAACAGATCTATAGCGATGGGCAAATTTTTTGTTATCTCTTATTCCGTTATATCAGAAATATAAATGTTTAGATAACTTTTGAATTTTTCTGATGACATAAAAAAAAAGCCCCCTTGAGGGGGCTTTCTCAAGTCAGACTTATTTTGCGTAAACTGGGAATTTAGCGCAAACAGCAGCAACTTTTTCTTTCACTGTAGCAATCACAGCTTCGTCACCTTTGCTGTCTAGAACGTCAGCGATCCAGCCTGCAAGGTCACGTACTTCAGCTTCACCAAAACCACGTGTTGTTACAGCAGGAGTACCGATACGGATACCAGAAGTCACGAATGGAGAACGTGGATCGTTTGGTACTGAGTTTTTGTTCACAGTAATGTGAGCAGCACCTAACCAAGCATCGGCATCTTTACCAGTAATGTCTTGTTTAATTAAAGATAATAAGAACAAATGGTTCTTAGTACCGCCAGAAACAACATCATAACCACGTTCGATTAAAACTTCAGCCATTGCTTGCGCATTCTTAACAACTTGTTGTTGGTAAGCTTTATATTCAGGCGCCATTGCTTCTTTGAAGCAGATCGCTTTAGCCGCTACAGCGTGAACTAAAGGACCACCTTGGTTGCCAGGGAATACAGCTGATTGTAATTTTTTCTCGATTTCTTCATTTGCTTTCGCAAGAATTAAACCAGAACGTGGACCACGAAGTGTTTTATGTGTAGTCGTTGTAGTTACGTCAGCAATTTGTACTGGGCTTGGGTAAACACCAGCAGCAACAAGACCAGCTACGTGAGCCATATCTACGAATAAGTAAGCACCAACTTTGTCCGCGATATCTCGGAAACGTTGCCAATCAACAACTTGGCTATACGCAGAGAAACCAGCCACGATCATTTTTGGCTTGTGTTCTTCAGCTAAACGTTCAACTTCTTCATAGTCGATTTCGCCAGTTTCTGGGTTCAAACCGTATTGAATTGCGTTGTAAGTTTTACCAGAGAAGCTAACTTTAGCACCGTGAGTCAAGTGACCACCGTGAGCCAAGCTCATACCTAAAACAGTATCGCCTGGGTTAAGTAGCGCAAGGTAAACTGCAGAGTTTGCTTGTGAACCAGCGTGTGGTTGAACGTTTGCATAATCTGCACCAAACAATTCTTTAGCACGGTCAATGGCCAATTGTTCGATCACGTCTACATACTCGCAACCGCCATAGTAGCGTTTACCAGGGTAGCCTTCTGCATATTTGTTAGTAAGTTTTGAACCTTGAGCTTCCATTACTGCAGGTGAACAGTAGTTTTCTGAAGCGATTAACTCAATGTGCGCTTCTTGGCGAGCATCTTCATTCGAGATCGCTTGAGCTAATTCAGGGTCAAATTGAGCAATAGAGGTGTTGGCAAACATTAGCGAGGTCCTATTAAATTAGGGCTTTTAAGCCGTGCTAAGATTGGCGCGTATTGTAGCATGAAGTTTTAGAAATGAGAGAGGGAAGTTTGTGCTGTTTTTAAATAAATAATGCCCGTGTTGAATTTGCACGAGCATTATTTAAGTCAAATCAACTTATTGATTTGGCATGAGAGTCTCTACATCTTGCACAAAATTTGCCAGATTATTCGTATAAATACTAATATGATTTGCTGTCTCTTGCTCACGATAGTCAATTGATGTTCCCGGCTTAGCAAGGCTAATCATAAATTTAGTTGCATCTGCTGGAATAGTTTGATCGGCTTTACCTTGATAAATGATGATCGGTGTTTTCACGACTTTAGTTAGAGGCTGCGAACCATCATTCATAAAAGTTTGAATTTGTTTTAAAGTTAAGAAATCAGACTGCGTGCGGCCATAGTTATCCAAAGTCGTGTTCTGACTCGCATAACTGAGCATGTCATCTTGAATTAACTTGGTTAACTCGCCTGAACACACTGTTTCAGCCTGAGGTGCAATCGCAGCCAGATGTCCACTAAATACTTTTGAATAATCCACACTGTTTTTATGCCCTTGCATACCCGCAATGATCTGCGCAGTAAAACTGTCTAAAGGTGCATAAATCATACTTTGCACGGTTGCAGGTTTACCTACAGCTAACTTCTCGCCTGCGTCAAGAATGAGCGCAAGATTATTTGCAGGTGCTATGGCAATCGTTCCCTTATAATTTAAGTCAGCACGCGATGCGAATTCAGCTGCACCTAATACGGCTTGACCACCTTGAGAGTGTCCGATCGAAAGCCAATCCTTCGACACCGTTTTACCTTGACTGGTTAAGTAACTTCGAGCAGCGACAACGGCATCGGTAATCGAAAAGGCTTCACTTTTTAGATTCAGATAAGGATGGTTTTCACGTCCACTAGGTTCCCCTAATCCTTCATAATCGGGTGCCACAACGACATAACCCTTTGCCAATAACATTTGCAATAAATATTCAGTACCTTGCAAACCTTGTCGGCTCGGAGCGCATTTATCAGCCACACCTGTCGTTCCATGTGCCCAAGCCACAATTTTCCAACCACCTGCCGGAGCAACTGTTTTTGGGGTAAAGACTAAGGCTGTGGCTTGAACAACTTTGCCATCTACTCCTAGCATTTTATAGGTCATCAATCGGCTGTCTGCACTCACAGCAGGCATATTGTCTTGACTATAGGCTGTTGTAGTTACCACCGGATTTTTGATCTGATTGAGATCAGCATTTGTTTCAGGATTACTAAATTGTTGGTCATTACTATCATTACCGCAGGCTGCTAAAAATAGCATACAGCTGACTAAAACCGTTAAACGCAGCATTTTCATTCCATGATCCTTTTGTTTGTTGTTTTTAAGTCAATTTTTCATTGAATATGAATCATTAAATACATGGAACAAACTTTTGTTCAAGCCTAATTTTTAAGCAACTACTCTTATTTTAATTTATCAAATTAATATAGAACTAAAACTTTGTTTTAGCTCGATATGGATTAACAGCATTCAAATAAATCAGCCACCCCGATCTCAGAAAAATGGCTGAACTTATATTTCTGATCATTGGATACAGATTGGGCTATTTTTCGGAGGTTAAAGCAAAATGTAAAATCAACAAAAATGCTGTACCCCCTGCCAACTACACAAACATATGCACAAAAGTAAAGCCGAAAAACCACCATGCCATTGATCGTGAACATACTCTAGTGCTTAATCCACTTAGCGACATTTTTGGATATCACGATGGACAAAAGCCTTTAAAATAAGTCGATTTAGAAGATGATTTAGCTTTATCCCGCTGTAAAGGTTTTATTTCGGCAGATGCGATAAAAGCAGATTATTTAAACACTGCGCAGCCATCTTCATAATATTCCTACAAATAATCACAGCATGGGTTTGTCAGTGTGGATGTGATCATGTACATTCATAAACATTATTCAACATGCTGGAACTGGACATGCAAGCCATCATTCTCGACACAGAAACCCATACACTAAATGGACAACCCATCGAGATTGCCTATGCTCCAATTCAGGTGGCAGATGCCAAAATCACCTTAGATAAATCTAAAATTTTTGATCAACTATATCGTTGTGATGAAGCTATTTCTTTTGCAGCAATGGCTGTACATCATATTTTAGAATCAGATCTTGAAGGTCAGCCCCACTACAGCAGTTTTGAACTCCCATCAGAGACGACATATATCATTGGGCATAATATCGACTACGATATTCGAGCGCTCGAAAAATGCGGTGTAGATGGTTCAAAAATTAAAGCCATTTGTACCCTTGCGCTAGCTCGTCGTGTTTGGCCTGATGCAGAAGCGCATAATATTTCTGCCTTGATATATATGATCACCAAAGGCAGTGAAAAAGCCCGTGAAATGATCCGTAAAGCTCACCGCGCAGATATGGATATCATTTTAACTGCCAATATTTTGATGCATATTGTCCATCACTTAAAAATCAACAGCATCGAAGAATTATACGAAGCTTCGGAAGATGCTCGCATTCCACGCAGTATTAATTTTGGTAAACACCGTGGTACCGCAATTGCAGAATTACCTGCGGACTATGTGCAATGGCTATTACGTCAAGATGACTTAGACCCTTATTTGCGTAAAGCTTTAGAAAACTCTGCTGTCATTACTCTATAAATCATTGATTGTTTAATATTTTCTTAATATTACTGTCATTATCACTGCATAGGATTGCCTTAATTCTTTTGAGCTATGGAATTAAGGCATGTTCAACTATCAAAAAACTGAGCTGGGTTTTCAAACTTTAAAAGACCGACAGCTCGCATTAAATGCAAGACAACGTCGTCTGCTACTCTTAATTGGTAGTGATGACTTTAACCAAATGCCAGTGCATTATCAGCAGCGGATTGCTGAAGAGACATTGCTCGAGCAACTAATGGAACTTGGGCTGATTCAGCCAATTACAGCACATGATCATCTACGCCTTCAAAGCTCAGATTTTTCTGGTTTTAATACTCCTAAAAAAGCGCCTAGCAATACGTCCGATCTCAATAACCTTAGCCCTGCATCTGATCTCACAGCGCAAGAACATGTGACTTTTAATGAACTTTCAATTCCTACGATGGAAGTTCCTCAGATTCATTCACAGTACGCACTGACGACCTCCCTACCTATGGATGCAATGGGCTTTATATCCCATCAATTTAATCAAGCCACACCTGAAAACACAACATCAAACAACCCTGTTTTAGCAGAACAAATCATTGATTTCATCGAGCACGATTTTGATGAGTTACAGAATTTTATGTGCAGTTACTTACAGCGTTATTGTGGACTGATGGCAAAAAAATTAATGCTTAATATTCAACAGGCCACGGACATTGCAGAATTAAAAGCCTGTCAGATGCAATGGATCACCTGTCTAAATGAATCCAATATTCAACCTAAACTCTTACAACATGCATTACAGCAAATTAATTACAGTCTAAAAAATCTGCAACAACTGATTTAACTTAGAGACTTTTCCTCACTTCTCATTCAAAAAACAACTTAATGAGGTGAGTTATTCTTCACACATATCAATATAAAGAATTGAATTTTATTAACTTTACAGATTCACTTATTTCTTTTATGGTTTTAACTGCTGTTTTATACGACCTTCCCCTAATGTCAATCAACAGTAAAAAATCGCAAGAATAAAACCGATCTCCTAGTGTTTGAGCATGTCAATGTCACAACAGTTTTGTTTAGAATTTGATCCTTTCGATAATCCTATGCAACTCAGCAAAATTGGCAATTGGGTGTTTACATTCTTAACCTCACCAGACGAATTGCCCGATGTTCAATTGGCCATTACCTATGTCATGCCACGAAAAATTAGTGACGAATTACAACCTCGACGTGTGGTCATTCAAAATACAGCCATTGAAACGATTTGGCGTATAGAACAAGTCGAATGCTTCAACAGCCAAACGAACCAAGAACTCACCTTTACAGCAGCGGAACCTCAAGCTCAATTGGTTTTAAACAGTATCATTGAAGAATTTGCCCGTTATGATGTCCCATTGGTATTCAAGCCGCTTTAATTTAAAGCGAATTCCAACTTATTTTTCATAAAGATTTAAGCTGTCTCAATGATTTAACCAAAGTTAGCTAGATAGAAATTAAATGAAAAATAATCCATACAGATTAATATTGCTTAATTCGTATACACTATTCCTGCTCAATAATTTTTGACCATGGATAATAAAAATGAATTTAGCCAATTATTCTAATGATCAGGCACTCATCCTTTTCAACCTATATAGCAGCCTTGAACAATGTCTAGATGCGATTGGACATCTGCACATTGGACCCAAACTAGTGCTGACCGACCATGATGTATCAAAAGATCATATGATCGTGCAACGTTTTCAAGCTGGAGTTTTAACTCAAGAAATTCAAGTGCGTAAACAAGATGTTGAACTGTCTTCTAGCAACCCGATGACACGCTATCAGTTACTGTCTTATATCTTGAATCAATTTAAAGCAGATCAAACAGCTTAAAGTTCTATTTCTAAAAATAAAAAACTCACCATTAAGGTGAGTTTTTTTATTCATTCAATTTAAGCTTCTAAAAGCTTGTAAATACTGTCCGATTTTTGACTTTCAAAAAGTAGTTCTATACTGGGTAGGATGATTTCACCTGCAATAATGATATGTTCAATGCGATGAAACAGCGCTCTTGAATCTTCTTCTGAAGGATTACGCACCAAAGCTTGTGCTTCATAAACCTGACTAAATTGGTCCTTCACTTTAATATAGATCATCTGTGTCATAGTGACGTCTCTACTTGTTTTAATAATTGAATTTTTTATATCACACCTTTACGCAACAACCTGCTTTGTAAATGTTAGATTTCATGGCAATGTAAACTTATTTTACTTTAGTAAATATATATCAATAACATAAGTTGACTATTTAATTATTGTTTGACAAAAACGCTATATTTTCACATTTTGAAAGACATTAAAAAGCCCGCATTGCTGCGGGCTCTATGTTGGAAGGCTAGTGCTGATTTCTTGTCTGCAATATCTTAAGACTAAAATATTACGAAACTCAACGAGCTGTCATTGATCCGTCCAACTTATTGGTAGCGTCGTTTTATGACCTACCGTGATTTAAATATAGCACTTTCAATTCTCTTGCCAAGCCTTGCTAACACTTCAAAACAATTGATCAAATAAAATACAATTGATATTTTTTCAAAATAAGCAATCATAGCTCTGCCCAATGCTTGTGAAAGATTTAAATAAATAGGCCATTAAAAATAAATTCTACACTATCAATCTATAAACATTCTTTTCTCTTACTTTTAATTCTACCTTTGACAACCCTTGTATTAATTTCTGACTTGAATTTTAAGTCTGATATCCATTTTTAGCATTGCTTAAAAATACTAATGAATAAGATTGCCGTCTCAAATTAAAATCTAAGACAAAAAAAAAGCCCCTGTATCACTACAGGGGCTTTTTTGAATTTGGCGGAAGCGGTGAGATTCGAACTCACGGAGGACTCGCGCCCTCGTCGGTTTTCAAGACCGGTGCATTAAACCGCTCTGCCACGCTTCCATGTGCGCCATAATACGGAGGTTTTATTCATCTGACAAGTAAAAATTACAACTAAACCATTCAAATGAATATTGTTTCGCCAAATCCTTAAAGTTTAGCCGCAAGCTCCGCACCTTCACGTATTGCGCGTTTCGCATCTAACTCTGCTGCTAGTTTTGCACCACCAATAATATGGTAATTGGCAAGGGTTTTCTCACCCTGTTCTGGCATCAAATGCTTTACCGATTCCTGACCTGCACAAACGACAATCGTATCTACACGTAATAATTGATCATGCCCTTCATATTCAACCCAAAGACCTTCATCAGTAATGGCTTTGTATTGAACACCACGCAGCATACGAACCGCATTTTTCTTTAATTGTGCACGATGTACCCAGCCTGATGTTTTACCTAACCCAGCACCAATTGCAGTTGTTTTACGTTGTAATAAGTAGATTTCACGAACAGGAGGTTCGAGCTCAGCAGCCTGCATACCACCTTCTGTTATGTAGTTTGGATTTGGATCAACACCCCACTCCCGCTGCCAATCCGCTAAAGGCATTGGTTGTGGCTGATGTGGTGGTTTGAGTAAAAATTCAGATACATCAAAACCAATGCCGCCTGCACCAATCACAGCAATTTTATTGCCCACAGCTGCGCCTTTCAGCACTTCTGCATAAGACAAGACATTCGGTGCATCACTACCTTCAATTTTTAAGCTACGAGGAACCACACCTGTTGCAATAACAACTTCCTCAAATCCTTCACGTTCAAGCTGTTCACGGTTTACACGCGTATTTAAACGCAGATCGACACCTGTTTTTTCGATTTGAACTTTAAAGTAGCGAATCGTTTCGTGAAATTCTTCTTTGCCGGGAATGACTTTTGCCAAATTAAATTGACCACCCACCTCTGCACCAGCTTCAAATAATGTCACCGCATGGCCTCGGCTTGCCGCAACCGTAGCTGCAGACATGCCTGCCACGCCACCACCGACGACTGCAATACGCTTCGGTTTTTTGGTCTTTAAATAAACCAATTCAGTTTCATATGCCGCTCGTGGGTTGACCAAACACGTCGCACGCTGATTTTTAAAAGTATGATCTAAACAAGCTTGATTACAGGCAATACAGGTATTAATTTCATCGACACGATTGGTCGCCGTTTTATTTACCCAAAATGGATCTGCCAAGAATGGACGTGCCATTTGCACCATATCTGCCTTGCCTGAAGCTAAAATTTCTTCAGCTGTATCTGGCATATTGATACGGTTGGACGCAATGACAGGGATCGCAACATGTTTTTTGACTTCAGCGGTATAGTCCACAAACGCTGCGCGAGGCACTGAGGTCACAATTGTCGGAATACGTGCTTCATGCCAACCAATCCCCGTGTTCAGCAACGTCACACCTGCAGCTTCCAATGCTTTAGCAACAGTAATGACTTCTGCCATGGTGTTCCCATCATGAACCAAATCAAGCAATGACAAACGGAAGCAGATAATAAATTTCTCACCCACTTCAGCACGTATTGATTTCACAATATCAACCGCAAGGCGCATACGATTTTCAATTTCACCGCCCCAACGGTCTGTCCGTTGGTTGACATGACGACTTAAAAACTGATTCAGCAAGTAGCCTTCTGAACCCATGATTTCAACACCATCATAGCCGGCCTTATGTGCAAGGCTTGCCGTTTTGACATAATCATCAATGGTTGAAAGAATTTGTTTGTCCGTTAATTGACGTGGTTTAAAAGGTGAAATCGGAGATTTAATCGGACTTGCTGACACTGCAAAAGGCTGATAGCCATAACGCCCAGCATGCAAGATTTGCATTAAAATTTTGGCACCATGTTTATGTACTGCATGGGTCACCAAGCGATGCGGAGCAATATCACCTAAAGTATTCATGGTTCCGCCAGCAGGTAACAGCCAACCTTGACGGTTTGGCGAAATACCGCCTGTAATAATCAGGCCGACACCACCTTTCGCACGCTCACCAAAATAAGCTGCCAATTTAGGATAGTTATAAAAACGATCTTCCAGCCCACTATGCATGGACCCCATCACGACACGGTTTTTAATCGTGGTAAAACCCAAATGTAAAGGTTTTAAAATATTTGCATAGCTAGTCGTTGTCATGCTGAATCCTTATTTTGGCTTTGCAACTTGTTGCATAACACTTTAGCGGTTTTTTTATATTTTGGGATGACAATTTAGAAAATATTCTTCGCTTTTATGGTCAATACCTCCTGATATATAAATCCTCGAACCATAAAAAAAGCCGTGAAGTTTCGCATCACGGCATGTTGTTTTTAAAAGCATTATTTCCAATGTTTCAGCTTGCTGGTTTGTCCAATCCCGACATTAAAACTATTAGTCGGATCCAGTTTTTGATAATGATTTTTTAATGCAGGCTTCGCCACATACAAATGCCCAACATTGTGTTCTGCAGGATATTCAGCGCCACGATCATCGAGTAAATGCCACATTGCATGTTCCATTGCCAAAGGGTCTACACCTTTTTTCACAATATAATCTTGATGAAAAACATGACAGAGAAAATGTCCATAATAGAGTTTATGGATAATTTGCTCATCCATGGCTTTCGGTAAAGTTTCGACCCATTCTCGATCATTGCGACGTAATGCAATATCCAATGCAACAATGTCTTCCACTTCTGAACGATGCGTATCACGATAACGAATGGCGGCACCTGCCACCGCAAAGCGATGTAAAAATGCCTTACGACCTTCTTCATCCGTACATTTAAAATAATTGCCTGAGGTTTTATCTAAAAAATACGTTTTCAAATACGCATCAACTTGATCAACATCCTGATTTTCAATACGAATCATCAAATGATGTTCATATAAATCACGAAATTCATTCATACGTTTTGGCAAATGATTCGGCAAAAATTTAGTCACCAGCTGCAAGACTTTATCCGACAAACCTTGCAAACCCAGTTTTTCTAAATAGCCATCGACTTTATCTTTCATGGCAAAAGCAGCAGGAACTTTTGCAGTGCCAAATTTTTCAATAAATACAAAAGAATCTTTGCCATATTCAGCCCCAATATCGTATGCCTTGCGATGAATGTACTCACCTGCAATCGGGAGGCGTGCAAGATCTTTTAATAGAAAACGACGAATTTCGGTTAAATCATCTTGTGAATTGGTCCCTACATAAAACACCTGACTAGGGATTTTTTCAAAGGTATCTAAACGTACTGCAAAGACGCAGACTTTACCCGCTGAACCTGATGCTTCAAATAGTCGACTCGGATCTGCATTAAAACGTGCAGGTGTATTTTCATCGACTTGTTTAACATCATGTGAGTAGCGTTGATCTGATGCACAGCAACTTGAATTATTCACAATGTCATTGATTTGATAATTTTTATTTTCCAGCGCTGTGAGGATTTCTTCAGGCGTATTGCCAAGATTGACACCTAGATGATTGACCAACTCTAACTCACCTGACTCATTCACTTGTGCATACAGTGCAAGCTCTGTATAGGCAGGACCGCGGCGTACCAAAGCACCCCCTGAGTTATTGCATACGCCGCCCAAAACCGATGCCCCAATACACGAAGAACCAATCACCGAATGAGGTTCACGATTATATGGCAGCAAATCTTTTTCAAGTTTGTCTAATGTCGCACCCGGTAGACAAATCACTTGCTTGCCTTCATTAATCACTTGGATGCCAACCAAACGACGTGTACTTATCAGCACCACAGGACGGTCATAGTCATCACCAAACGGCGTTGATCCACCTGTCAGACCTGTATTGGCGGCTTGCATAATCACAATACAATTTGCATCCACAGCAGCTTGCAACACATGCCATTGCTCAAGCAAAGAGCCCGGTGTAACCACAGCCAATACTTTTCCTGCACCGTAACGGCGACCTTGGCGGTATAAACGTGTGTCTTTATCTTCAGTTAAAACGTGTTGCTTACCGACGATGTTGATGAGGTTTTGAATGGTTTGTAATGATTGAGTTTGCATGCTCGTAGAATTTTCCATTTTCATTATTTTCTCTCCTCGCTAAAGAGGAATTGCATTGTTATGCAATAAAAAAATATTGATTTAAATAATTTAAACAACGTAGGTTTATTTGTACATATCAAAAGTTTTTAGTCATTGTTATTAAAATCTATAATGAATATCCCTTCTCCCTTTGGGATGAGCAGCAATGCTACGCAAGAGGGTTAGGAGAATTATTCAATAAACACCTCTCCCTAACCCTCTCCTACAAAGAGAGGGAACTTTCATTTTTTAATTTTTTTTGATGACGAATAACTTCCCAAGAGATCGATTCAAAAAATCACCCAGCCAACTCTTTCTCTAATTTCACCAAACAATCAGATGTAATATCCGCAATGGTTTTTGCACCTGTTAAGGTCATCGCAACACGCATTTCTTTATCAATCAATTCTAGAAGATTGGAAACACCCTCACCACCTGCTGCACCGAGTGCATAAACAAATGCGCGACCGAGCATACAGGTATCCGCACCCAAAGCCAGCATACGCACCACATCTAAACCATTTCGAATACCTGAGTCCGCAAGAATTTTAATATCGCCTTTTACTGCATCGGCAATTGGTGGCAATGCACGCGCTGATGATAAAACCCCATCGAGCTGACGGCCACCATGGTTTGACACCACAATGCCATCTGCACCAAAACGCACTGCATCTTTGGCATCTTCAGGGTCAAGTATGCCTTTAATGACCATCGGGCCATCCCAAAATTCACGAATCCACTCAAGGTCTTTCCATGAAATTGATGGGTCAAAGTTATTGCCCAACCAGCCGATATAATCTTCCAAACCTGTTGGTTTGCCCAAGTATTTAGAAATATTCCCTAAGTCATGCGGACGACCTAATAAACCCACATTCCACGCCCAGTGTGGGTGGAAACACGACTGCATATAACGGCGCATGGCAGCATTTGGGCCGCTCATCCCCGAGTGTGCATCACGGTAACGTGCGCCCGGAACAGGCATATCCACGGTAAACACCAGAGTTGAACAGCCTGCTGCTTTGGCACGTTCTAAGGCATTTTTCATAAAGCCACGGTCACGTAGCACATATAACTGAAACCACATGGGACGCTGAATCGCTGGCGCCACTTCTTCAATTGGACAAACTGAAACGGTAGACAGCGTAAATGGAATGCCCTTTTTATCTGCGGCAACGGCTGCTTGAACTTCACCACGACGTGCATACATCCCTGTTAAACCCACAGGTGATAGAGCCACAGGCATCGATAAGGTTTCATTAAACAGTTGGGTTTCTAGACTCAGCTGTGACATGTCATTCAGCACACGTTGACGCAACGCTATTTTTGATAAATCTTCTACATTACGCTTTAAGGTATATTCGGCATACGCCCCGCCATCGATGTAATGAAATAAAAATGGCGGTAAACGACGACGTGCCGCTTCACGGTAGTCATTGGCAGAAGAAATAATCATGCTTATATCCTGTTTAATCGACTGGCACGCTGACGTCGAGCTTCTTCTTCATCAATCATACGCACCTGTTGTACTACAAACTCAATGTGTCCACAGACTGCTTTACGTGCAGCTTCAGGATCACGACGTTCAATTGCATTCATGACTTGAAAATGCTGATCATGCAATTGATCAAATCGGTGTGCTTCGCTATAAACTTTTCGACGACCTAAAACGACATTAAATTGCAACAGATCAAATAGACCACGCATCATCTGAATCAACACTAAATTGTGTGAAGCTTCAGCAATTGCTAAATGAAATTTGGCATCTGCACGCGCTGCTTCATCGTCATTACCTAAAGCCTGAAAATGATTGATCTGATCATAATAATGTCGGATATGTGCCAAGTCCTCTGCTGTAGCACGTTGTGCCGCATACCATGCAGTACCACCTTCCAAAATAATGCGCGCCTCTTGCACATCAAACCGGTAGGCAGGGTCTTCACTAATCAAACTACTAATGGGCTGCACAATTTGATAACTCGACCATGTCGCTGGTAATTGCTTTAAAAAAGTCCCCGCACCGACTTTACTGACCAACACGCCCATGCTGGTCAATTGAGAAATCGCTTCGCGTAAAGAGGTGCGTGAGACGCCAAGTTGTTCACACAGTTTCCGTTCAGCAGGCAGACGATCTCCAACTTGCATATTGCTTTCTTCAATCAATACACGAAGACTTTGAACAGTTTTATCAGAGACTTTCATCTGCTTTCCTTAACGTTGTTACACAATGCGTGTTATGGAATCATCCAAGGGAACACATAAGCTTGTAGGGTGATTAAAATCCCCATCATGATTGTGAACGTTATACTGTGTTTTACGGTAAAACGGAATAAATCCGACTCTTTACCCACCAAGCCAACTGCCGCACATGCAATTGCAATTGACTGCGGAGAAATCATTTTTCCAGTCACACCACCACTGGTATTGGCAGCAACGAGTAATACTTCTGGCACACCAATTTGCTGTGCAGTAGTTGCCTGTAATGCAGCAAATAGCGCATTGGCTGACGTATCTGAACCCGTGAGAAATACACCAAGCCATCCTAAAAATGGCGAGAAGAAAGTAAAGGCTTGACCTGTATGCGCAAGTGCTAATGCCAATGTTGCTGACATCCCTGAATAGTTGGCGATAAATGCAAAAGCCAAGACCATCCCAATCGAATAAATTGGAATTTTTAATTCATTAATGGTTTCACCAAAGGTCACTATCGCGTCTTTCGGCTTCATTTTTAAGAAAATAACGGTAATGATCGCAGCAATGACAATTGCCGTACCTGTTGCCGAAAACCAATCAAATTTATAGATGGCATCGTAGTCCTTCATTTCAGGTACGACAGGTGGCATCTTTTGAACGAATTGATGTAAAAATGGCACTTTGATCGAAATAACCAAATCATGTAAAGCACCGTCTTTGGTAAATAAATCCTTAAACGGTTTAATACTCCAGATCGTAACCATCACCGTTAAGATCGCAAATGGCGACCATGCTTTTGCAATTTGACCCAAGCTATATTTTTGCTGTTTTTGTGCAGCAACATCTTCACTCATCGTCGCATCTTGATCTGCAAAGCGGAAAATATGTTTAGGCTGCCAATATTTAAATAAAATCGTTAATGACACTAAAGACGCAATCGCCGCAGTAATATCTGGTAATTCAGGACCGACAAAGTTCGACGTTAGGTACTGTGCAATCGCAAAGCTACTCGCGCCAACCACAACTGCAGGCCAAGTTTCCTTCACACCGCGCCAACCATCCATAATCGCCATAATCCAAAACAGTACAATCGGTACCATAAATGGCAACTGTCGACCAACCATCTGACTGATTTCCATCGTATCAACACCAGACACTTGCCCAGCAACGATAATTGGAATGCCCATCGCACCAAAAGCCACTGGCGCAGTATTTACGATCAGACAAAGACCTGCCGCATATAAGGGTTTAAAGCCTAAACCTACCAATAGTGCTGCGGTAATCGCCACAGGAGCACCAAAGCCCGCAGCACCTTCTAGGAAAGTACCGAAAGCAAAGCCGACTAATAGCATCTGTAAACGTTGATCTTCAGTAATGGAAAGTATCGAAGAACGGATGATGTCAAACTGCCCTGTTTTGACAGAGATTTTATACAGGAACACCGCACCAATAATGATCCATGCAATCGGCCATAAACCGTAGAAGAAACCGTAGACCATCGAAGCCAATGCCATAAGCGCAGGCATGTCATAGGCAAATAAAGACACCAAAAGTGCCAGTACAACGGTGATCGTACCTGCCACACTGCCTTTTAAACGAAATACAGCAAGCGCCAAGAAAAAAAAGATAATCGGAATGAGCGCAATTAAACTTGATATCCATATATTCCCCATTGGGTCATATATTTGCTGCCACTGAAGCATTGTCATCTCCTTGAAATGCTTACTAAGATTTAATTATTGAGAAATATCAGCATGTGGTTTTTTATCATTGGTATGACCAATATAAAAATCAAAGACATAAAAACTCATACTATTGCTGAAATACTCCGCAATTTTTAAATATTTCAACTCAATTATTCAAGCTTTTCTTGTTTTTGGTATGACCAATACTCAATGCGAAAACATTATTTTTCAGTTTGAATTTTTAACAACAATTTTTTAAATATCTGTTTTGTATTTATTATTTATGAATAAATTCTATAAAATATACTTTAGTCTAATAACCAAGCTTTGTTTGACTTCAGTCTCATTTCAGCGAAAAGGATAAAAACCAAATCAACCCAATATTGGTATGACCATTCATTTAAATCAAATAGATTTCTTTATATTTGCATCCTATTTCTTTCAGAAAATGCATTTTCCGCCTGCAAAAACTGGATGAAGTATTCAAAAATAGATTTCAACGATCATTTTTTTCCACCTCATCGCTTGTATCTCATGATTTTTTAGAAAAACCGTGCAGAAAAGTGCTACAATCGCGCACATATATGTATTCTTTCAGGCCACCCATTCTCGGTGCCTATATTTATATCGTTAGGATTAACAATGACTGATAATGCAACTATCTTGCAGAATGTCCCAGTTGGCAAAAAAGTTGGTATTGCCTTCTCTGGTGGTCTAGATACTTCAGCTGCGCTTTTGTGGATGAAACAAAAAGGTGCGGAACCTTATGCTTACACAGCAAACTTAGGTCAACCTGATGAAGACGACTACGATGCGATTCCAAAAAAAGCGGAAGCGTATGGCGCAGTTAAAGCTCGCTTAGTTGATTGTCGTTTACAACTTGCATTAGAAGGTATTGCGGCTATTCAATGTGGCGCTTTCCACATTTCAACTGGTGGTATGCCTTATTTCAACACGACTCCTCTTGGTCGTGCAGTTACAGGTACGATGCTTGTAACCGCAATGAAAGAAGATGACGTAAACATCTGGGGTGACGGTTCGACTTATAAAGGTAACGACATTGAACGTTTCTACCGTTATGGTCTATTGACTAACCCAGCACTTAAAATTTACAAACCGTGGTTAGACCAAACCTTTATTGACGAATTAGGTGGCCGTGCAGAAATGTCACAGTTCCTGATCGACAATGGTTTTGACTACAAAATGTCAAAAGAGAAAGCGTACTCAACTGACTCAAACATGTTAGGTGCGACTCACGAAGCAAAAGATCTTGAATACCTTAATGCGGGTATCAAAATCGTAGACCCAATCATGGGCGTTGCGTTCTGGAAAGATGACGTAGAAGTAAAAGCTGAAGAAGTTTCTGTAACTTTCGAAGAAGGCTTCCCTGTTGCATTAAATGGCAAACGTATCGAAAACCCAGTTGAGTTCATTCTTGAAGCCAACCGTATCGGTGGTCGTCATGGTCTAGGTATGTCTGACCAAATCGAAAACCGTATCATTGAAGCAAAATCTCGTGGTATCTACGAAGCTCCAGGTATGGCACTTCTTCATATTGCTTATGAACGTTTAGTGACTGGTATTCATAACGAAGACACCATCGAACAATACCGTATTAACGGTCTGCGTTTAGGTCGTCTTCTGTACCAAGGTCGTTGGTTCGATTCTCAATCATTAATGCTTCGTGAAACTGCGCAGCGTTGGGTTGCTAAAGCAATCACTGGTACTGTGACTTTAGAACTTCGTCGTGGTAATGACTACACTATTCTAAACACTGAATCTCCTAACCTCACTTATGAAGCTGAGCGTTTAACTATGGAGAAAGGTGACTCTATGTTTAGTCCTGCTGACCGTATCGGTCAATTGACTATGCGTAACCTAGATATCACAGATACTCGCGCTAAATTAGGCATCTACACAAACTCTGGCTTACTTGCAGTAGGTACAGGTTCAGCAGTGCCTCAATTAAAAGACAAAAACAAATAAGATTTGTTGAGTCATAAAAAAACCGCGCATTTTGCGCGGTTTTTTTATTGCCGATTTCAGAGAATTTCTCAATATTATTAAACATTAAGCCACATGCGCTGAACGAATCGATTGATAGTAAATTTGATTCCGTCCGAGTTGTTTTGCACGATATAAAGCCTGATCAGCGATCGTCAATAACTCTTCCTTGGTCAGCATCTCCGCACGATATACGGTTATCCCCAAACTAATAGTGACGTGATTTGAAACCTGTGATTTGGCATGTGGAATTTCTAAACGATCGATTGCTTTATAAATATTTGACGCTACCGCATAAGCACCATGCGCATCGGTTTCAGGCAATAAAACCACAAATTCTTCACCACCATATCGCGCTACAAAATCCATATGTCGAATGGCATTTTTAATGGTTTTGGCAATGGTTGAAATTACATCATCGCCTTTTTGATGACCGTAAAAATCGTTATAGTTTTTAAAATGATCAACATCGATAAATAGCACAGCAAGCGAGGTGTTATTACGTCGAGATTGCTCATAAAAGGTATCAAGCATTTCATCAAAAGTACGTCGGTTTGAAATCTTGGTTAATTCATCATGCTGACTTAAATGTAAAAGCTCTGTGGTATGAATACGATGGATTTTTTCACTAATATCCGCGCGCAGCATATTCAAAAATATCATCCGTTCACGCGCACAGAGCATCTTACTGATTGCAAAACCCAATACACAGCTTCCAATCAGTACACGCCCCAACACCATCACATCAAATTTCACTTCTAATGAAAAAAGCATCAACATGGTGACCACAGCAGCCAACAAGCCAGACATCAACATTTGGACCGGTTTCACCCCAGTCAAAATGTAGCTCAAGATGTAAATCATACAAAGGATCATCATGGCCTGATGTTTAAGTGCTTCGGTATACACGGTCATGGTGAGCCAAGACATTGAAATAACGGCCCAAAACACTACAAACATACTGGCATGTGAAAAATAAGGCTTCAGACGGTCATAACGGGCAAAGGCATATAAAGCCAAAAGACACAGCGCACCATTGAGCTGTCCAAGCAAACAACGAATAAAATCATGCACAAAATACTGTTGATCAATAATCCAGTAATCTCCGGGAATGATCAGCATGGTAAGCACAAAGTAGATCAACACTCCCATCCAGAAAAAATGACGTATGTTGGTTTGCGCACGATCGAGGTTTAAAGTCCAAAATTGTGTTTCCAGTTTTTTAGGAAACATTTCCCCTACACGACGAGTTTGCCGTGTAATCAGTTCCTCTATTTTTTCTTTATCGTATTGCAACTTTGCAAGGTTATACTTGTATTCCATTTCCAAGCATTTATCTAATTCTTTTAGTCATTTAAAAATACCACAGTTTTATTCTTTATTTATATCTGTTCAGTCATTTGTACATAAATCTCGTTACCATTTTCACATTATTTGCATTATCATTTGTTTTATTTCCAAGCTTGGAATCGCTGTGAATACGATTACTCTTCTTCAGCCAGATGATTGGCATGCACATTTACGTGACGGTCTAGCCCTAAAGCGTACAGTTCCTGATTTAGCACAACAATTCTCTCGCGCGATTTGTATGCCAAACACCGTACCACCGGTAAAAACCGTTGAAGAAGCAAATGCATACCGTGAACGTATCATGGCACATGTTCCTGAAGGCGTTCACTTTGACCCGCGCATGGTGCTCTATTTCACAGACAACACACCTGCAAGTGAAGTTAAAAAAATTAAAGAATCTGAGCATGTTAATGCCATTAAGCTCTATCCAGCAGGTGCAACCACGAACTCAGACAGTGGTGTCAGTGACATTAGTAAAGTATATGGTGTGATTGAGCAACTCGAAGAACACCAAGTGCCATTACTCTTACATGGTGAAGTGACGCATAACCATGTCGATATTTTTGACCGTGAAAAACGTTTCCTTGATGAAGTACTTTCTCCACTGTTAAAACAGTTCCCTAAATTAAAATTGGTGTTAGAACACATCACCACAAGTGAAGCTGCGCATTTTGTATTAGAACAAGACCGTAATGTCGCTGCGACAATCACACCGCAACATTTATTGTTTAACCGTAATGACATGTTGGTGGGTGGTATTAAACCGCATTTCTATTGCCTACCGATTTTAAAACGTCAAACCCATCAGCAAACTTTGCTCGAAGTCGCGACCAGTGCGAACCCTAAATTTTTCTTAGGTACAGACAGTGCGCCGCACTCAAAAAATGCTAAAGAAAATGCATGTGGCTGTGCAGGATGTTATAGTGCACCAACAGCAATTGAGCTATACGCTCAAGCATTTGATCAAGTCGGTAAAATCGACCGTTTAGAAGGTTTTGCAAGCCACTTTGGTGCAGACTTCTACGGACTCCCTCGAAATACCAATACCATTACTTTGGTAAAAGAAGATCAAGTGATCCCTGAAAGTTTAGACTACTTGGATGGCGAAAAAATTATTCCGTTGTATGCGGGTAAGACCATCCAATGGAGAAAAGTGTGACAGATGAAACTCGACCAGTCATTGGTCAACGTTTCCGTGGATTCCTACCTGTTGTTGTGGATGTCGAAACAGCAGGTTTTAATTCACAGACCGATGCCTTACTGGAAATTGCAGCTATTCCTATTGTGTATGATGCAGAAGGTAATTTTGTACCGGGTGAAGCCCACCATGCACATATCAATCCATTTGAAGGTGCCAACCTTGACCGTCGTTCACTGGATTTTATTGGTGTAGATCCATTTAATCCGATGCGTATGGCCATGGCTGAAGATGAGAAATCAGCATTAAAACGTATTTTTAAGTCAGTGAATGAAGTACGTCGTCAACAGAAATGCACTCATGCTGTTTTAGTTGGTCACAATGCACACTTTGATTTAGGGTTTGTACAGGCAGCTATTGCACGTACAGGAACAAAAAATCAAAATCCTTTCCATAGTTTTTCCGTATTCGATACAGTGACTTTGAGCGCTGTAATGTTTGGACAAACTGTGCTGGCAAAATCATGTATTCAAGCTGGTATTGAGTTTGATGGCAAAGAAGCACACTCTGCACTTTACGATACTCAGAAGACCGCTGAACTGTTCTGTTATATTTTGAACAAACTCGGTCCTCACCTACTTGACACTATGATGGCGGATCAATAAGATACCGCCATCTTCTAAACGTCCCTATCGTCTAGAGGCCTAGGACATCGCCCTTTCACGGCGGTAACCGGGGTTCGAATCCCCGTAGGGACGCCAATACTTCTTATCAAGCTTTTTCTTTTTTCTAATATTCATAACGAATGAATATTCTTAAATCATCACTATTTCTATCTTAATTCTCATTGACTGAATTTCTGTGTATTAAAAAAACATTTATTGCAAATAATTCTCATTTCTATTGATTATCCTTGTAAAGTTAATGATAATCGCTATCGTTTTTATCTGCATAATTGTTGACAGCCATGCGCTTTGCCTATTCTCCCCTTAATATCGCAATTTTGACTGCTTTAGCATCTCAAACGTATGCAAATGAAAGCCAGATCTCCGAAGAAATCAAAACCAATACGGTGTCGATGACACCTATTGAGGTTGAAGTCAAAGCCAAGCAAGAAGTAGGTAAAACCGTCTACACCAAAGAAGATTTAGAAAAAACGCCGAATAGCTCAAAAAATATCACAGACTTTTTAAAAGTTAATCCAAATGTGCAGTTTAGCCGTGAACAACGTTCTGCAGATTCACAGGCTGAGCTACGACCATCCGAGATTTCTATTAATGGCGCGCAAACTTACCGAAATAAATTTGTAATTAACGGCGTCAATACCACCAATAACCTTGACCCTCTGGCAAGTGGCGACTCCTATTCAGGCAAACTAGATGGTGGCTCACAAGGGATGGCCCTAAATACCGATTTAATTTGTAAATTAGAATTGATCGATAGTAATGTTTCTGCAGCATACGGCGAATTTACAGGTGGTGTAGTTAATGCTGAAACTTGTGCCCCAAATACTGAAATTGGCAAAATCCACGGCTCCGTTACTTACGACTACACGGAAAGTGATTGGTCACGTTATCATTTTACCGATGAAGAAGAAGCTGCAGAGTTTGAAGATCCAACATCATCAAATAATAAAGAATATAAAAAACACGGCCTAAGCCTGAATATATACAGCAAACTCTCTGAACAATGGGGCATCAATAGTTATGCCTCTAAACGTGAATCCATCGTTCCAGTAATGAGTGGTTTAGAAGATCGCAGTAAAGTCAAAAGCGAGCGTAATAATATCAACTTAGGGACTACCCTTTTTTACACACCTTCGGACACAATCAAAGCGAAGTTTGGCTTTGATTTAGGGGATTTGGACAGTCTAAATTTCGTTGAAAAGCGAATAAATTCAAAAAGTATTAGCAATACAGAAACGCTGACATTTTTTGGTGAATTAGAAAGTAAACTCAATAATTCAACATTAAAACAAAATATTAGCTATCAAACGCTAAGCCAAGCACGTGAAAATGATTCAACTACCGGCATTCTTTGGAAGCAAACACCAACTAAAAACTGGAGTTCCAATCCTGGTGAAGGTGCCACAAGTAGTGATATTGAATTACACCAAGATACATTTTCGTATAGTCTAAAAAATGCGTTTGATACCATTCAGATTGGCAACAGCATGCAACAATTAAGCTTTGGTATGGGCTATGACTATTCTAAAGTTGCATGGGAACGGCCTAACGATGCCTATATGTATAATCAGCCTAAGACTTTTACATCTAGTTCAGGCATTAGCTGTACGGCAGGTGATATTCTTTGTGATGAAGCAACGGATGAAAATAACTATCAAGGCCAATATCAAACAAATGGCAAGTATTATCAAAAAGGTAAAGTTAATATTGACCAACAACGTGTGCATACCTTCATTGAAAACACATCGACTTGGGATAATTTTTCAGCGCGTATAGGTTTACGTGCAGATTATGACAGCTTGTCGAAAAATTTAAATATTGCACCTCGTAGTGCCTTTAACTATAAACCGCTAAAAAATGATCTTTTGTCCTTTACTACGGGATGGAATCGATATTATGCAAACTATACCTTAGCCACTGAACTGCAAGATCAACTTGCATTTTTGGAATACAATTTAAAACGCACAAAAAATCAAACTGAAGACTATTGGACTCAAACTGGGTTATCAGATTTAATATTAGCTAATTCCAATGTTCAACGTGCCAATTTAAAGACCCCTTATGCTGACGAAATTGTGTTTGCCATTAATAGCCAAGTTAAAAACTGGAACCTTGGTCTGAAATGGGTGAATCGTGATAGCAAAGATGAAATCACAAAAAATCGTTTTATTGACCCAACAACCAGCAACACCATCGATCATTTTGAATATAGTAATAGTGGTAAGGCAAAAGCTGACATTTACACACTCACACTCAGAAATACGCTGCCAGTGGTATATAAAAACTCTCTGCACGGGTTTAACTTTGGCTTTGATTACACTGAATCAGAAAAAAATTATTTAGACTATTCTGAGTCATATAACGTTAACAGTAATACGGCTGCTGAAGATCGCGATATTATCTTTAACGGCAGCCTCATCCAATTTAATGAACGTCCTGTTGAAAATTTCAATCAGCCTTGGACTGCTCGTTTTGGTTGGAACATTGAGTTTTCAAATTTACCATTAAAGATTAATAACTTCTTAAGCTACAAATCTGAATATAAAGATACGTATAAACTAAAAAACAAAGTTGAACATGATGGTGTCCTGTTGGAAGCCTATGCTACAGATACGATTAGACCTCGATTTAGTTGGGATATGCGTACCACTTATGATTTCAATTTCGCTAAAGACTACAAAGCAATATTCGGTTTAACCATTAACAATATTATCAATCGACATAATATCTATACCACCCCAGGTATTAATGAGTCGACCAACAGACTTAGATCTGAAATTGGACGACAGTTCATTGCTGATGTCACATTTAAATTTTAAACTTTCCCCTATCAAGCGCGCCTCAAAACGCGCTTGATTCATTTTTAAATAGACTAAAACATGAAAAAAATAATCTTACTCTTTGGCCTGTGCATAGTATGTCTCGGTATCTTCATCTACATTTTTAGACCCGAAGCCAGCCTACCGATAAATCATTCAAATACTGTTGAGCACGATGCCAATCATACAAATCAAACAGCATTGAATGATGACCAAGAATCTTCTATTCCCAAAACCAACGATCGTGACACTCAAATACAAGCGAAAAAAACAAAAAAATTGAGCGAAGAAGCAATACAGTATTACCGAACAGCAAGCAAATACGGTTGGGAATATGCCGTTCGTGATTTTGAAAATGGAACCATTCTAAAAAGTAAAATGCCTAAAGGGGAAAAAGAAAAACTTTGCGAAATTGCACTAAGTCTAAGTACTGCCGATCAAACCAAACGCTTATTTAAAGCAAATTGCAAACCACTCAATGGCCGTTCATCCTCTATGATTATTAATGGCGCATTAACCAATGCAGAAGGCAAAATAGATCAAAACGAAACCATTGAAAAATTAAAACTCTACAAGTCGGAAAATGTTTTACAAACACACGTTACGTATAAATTTGGCCCGTATGAAGAAAAAAGCTCTTTGAAATCTAACGCAATTGGTTGGGGGCTTGAAGACGTTTCTGATTATTTGCTGAGTATTGGTGTCGATTACACGGGCGTGGATGGTAATTTAATTTTAGACAATATCAAAGGCCGTAACCCTTCTGTGAGTTTGGTTCAAAAACTACTGAATGCAGGAATCGAGCCCAATAGTAACGTTTATAAACAAATAGAACAGAATGACTTTTCAACCAAATATCCTAACATTTACAATTTATTAAAAGCACACAAACCATGAAAAACATCGTTATTACCAGCTGCCTGCTAATGAGTATGCATTGCTTTGCAAATGCTCCAGTGCCACAAAATCACGCTACCAATGCACCATCAGTGAAAAACATTCAAGACTTTAAAAAGATCAAAGGGATGACAAATGATGCATCTCGTTATTATAAATTTATAAACATATATGGTTGGTCAGCCATAGTGCAGGATTTTGAAAATAAAAATATTCAAAGCAGTAAAATGAAAAATAAAGAAGTTAAAAAAATGTGTGACACAGCGCATCTTGTACTTCCACTTCAAGATATCAAGCGACTGATTGCTGCTAATTGCAAACCTAGCTCAAACGATGTCACTTTTAATACCATCAATAGGATTTTAAAAAATGGCGATGGTTCTATTAATGAACAAGAAATTATTGCCAAATTAGAATTTTATAATGCATTAGGATTATTAAAAACACATCAAACATACGGCCGTGGCTATCGTGCAGAAACATATAATTTACTCTACAAAGCTGCCGGTTTTGGTTTGCCTGATGTTTTTGATTATCTCCTGAATATCGGACTCACAGTAAAATATACCGATGGTAACTTACTGAATACACATTTTGATGGTCGCTCCCCTCAACTCGCTTTAACCCAAAAAATTTTAAAACTGGGTGTCGAGCCAAATGCCTCAACCATAACGATCATGCAACAACGGAACTTTAAACAACACTACCCTGACATTTACCAAGTCATCCTATCCAATCTAGAACAGAAAAACCGTAAACTTTAATTAATTACAGCCTGACTGGTTTTGTTTATACTTCAGCTTGATCTATTTTGATGTAAGAACACCCTATGTTTAAAAAGTTGCTCTTGGTTTTAGCCATCTTATTTCCATCTGCACTCTATCTGTATATTGTGAGCCGCGATGACACCAAAGCCCCTGTAGCTGAACAAACTCAAGTACCTGCAACTTCTGAAGCTGAGTATCAAACTCCTGACCATTAATCCAATGGTCAGTGCTAAAGATTTAAATTTTAGATCAGTATTATCACATTATAAGAAAAATTCGATTTATCAATCATTTCACTGCATTCAATCATAAAATATACCTTTCGTTTAATTTTCTTTTCACTATGCAATCTCCCTCTGAACCTTCGCAACACTCGTCTGCTGAAGGTAAAAGTCCATCGCTTAAACGTGCGATGACGACTCGACACCTTGTGATGCTCTCACTTGGTGGTGCAATTGGTACTGGTTTGTTTATGGGTTCAGGTGAAGTTATTTCACAAGCTGGGCCTTTGGGCGCTGTACTTGCCTACATTATTGGTGGTTTAATCGCCTACATGGTTATGCTCTGTTTGGGTGAACTTGCCGTACATTTACCTGTTTCTGGCTCTTTTGGTGCTTTTGCGACAAATTATATTGGCCCAGGTACGGGTTATATGGTGTCTTGGATGTACTGGTTGGGCTGGTCTGCCACCTTAGGTACAGAATTTACTGCGGCGGCTATTTTGATGCAGGAATGGTTTCCACAAACCTCTATTTGGTTATGGACACTGATCTTCGCTGCTGGCGTACTGATTTCTAATTTAAGCTCTACGCGTGCATTTGCAGAGTCAGAATTTTGGTTATCCATGGTGAAAGTTGCAACAGTGTTGATTTTCATCATCCTTGGTTTTGCCTGCATCTTTGGTTTCGTGCCTTTCCAAGGCTATGAATCAGCTCCAATGTTCCACAATTTGACAGAACATGGTTGGCTGCCAAATGGTTTGTTCCCTCTGTTTGCCACGCTATTGATCGTGAACTTTGCCTTTAATGGTACGGAGATGATTGGTATCGCTGCAGGTGAAACTGAAAACCCTGAAAAGAATGTGCCTAAAGCCATTCATGCTGCGGTATGGCGCTTAATCATTTTCTTTGTCGGCACTATTATCGTCATCAGTTCACTGTTGACCTATACCGATGCAGGTTTAAATGTCGGCGGACATGGCGGCTTAAGTAGTAGCCCATTCGTTTCCGTATTTAACCTGATGGGCATTCCCTATGCAGAAGACTTAATTCGTTTCGTCATTATTACGGCTTTACTGTCTACAGCTAACTCTGGTTTATATGCTGCATCACGTATGATGTGGGCGCTGTCCGCACAAAAACAATTACCACGCGCTTTCGGCAAATTAAGCAAAACTGGTGTGCCTTATATTGCTGTATTGGTCACTATGATCGGTGGTTTACCGGGTCTATTGTCAGAACAATTTGGCGCAGATGTGATCTTCAAGAACTTGATGGGGGTTGCTGCCTTCACCATGGTGATCGTGTGGATGAGTATTTGCTGGAGTCAATTTAACTTCCGTCGCCAATGGCTGAAACAAGGTCATAGCGTTTCAGAGCTTAAATTCCGTACACCATGGTTCCCACTGGTTCCAATTCTTGGCTTTGTCTGCTGTACCGCAACAGGTTTAAGTATGGCTGCAGATCCTGAAATGCTTTCTGGCTTTATTGGCTGTCTGATCTTTATGGCAGCGTGTTATGCAGGTTATTATTGGTTATATCACGATAAATAAAATAGTTAAGGTGGCTCATTAGCCACCTTTTTTTATGAAACTATTTCTCTTCTCTATGAGAGAAAAATTAGGGTTTCCATATAAATTCAAAAATGATTTGTGGGAGCAGTTTAATCCACAAAAACCACTGTACAAATTATAATTTAAAGAAATCGTTCAACTGCTTTTCGTCAATGAGTTTTTATCCTCGCTCAATACCAAGATATAATCCCATACTTTCAACTCTAATGAGTCCTTTTCGGATTTTGCCCCTTTAGAAACATTAGCTAAAAGACACGCAGCTACTATTGCTAGAAATATTTGGATAGATACTCTCAAACTTGTATTAGATATTAATTCAACAAAAGTAAAGTTAAAAACTATTAATGAAAGTGGCAAAAGCACCCGACTTGAATTCATCTGTTTTTTAAATTCAGGAAAATCACGATTAATAACCAATAAATCTTGTTTGTCTTTACTCCACAACATTGGCTCAAAACATACATCCAATTTTTTTTCTAATTTTTCAAGTTCTACATCATCACTAGACAACTGATATCTTCGAACCTTTAAGATTAAATATAATTTAAAAAAGCTATGGATATCTAAAAAATAATGAGAATCATCTAAAGATTTAAGGTGATTGTACGTAATTCTACTTTCCCCATCTAAATCCCTAAATAAAAGTTCATCAATAATTCTTTCAAACTCTGATTTACTAATATACGAAGAAAAATTATTTGTATAAACTTCAAACCAATGCAAATAATTCAATAAAACTATATAGAATCTTTCATGGACTTTGCCCACATTAAATTGATTGATTTCAAATAAAATTCCAGAAATAAACTCATTAAAATTATTTTTCATTAAAAAAATTCTGTTTTTGTTTCATTTATATACATTTAGAATATAACAATGAAACTCTATTTTGACAAATATAGATGGGCTATGTACTATACACCCACCTCAAAACGTCCCTATCGTCTAGAGGCCTAGGACATCGCCCTTTCACGGCGGTAACCGGGGTTCGAATCCCCGTAAGGACGCCAATTCTTCTGTCAGCTCTGATAAACTTAAAGTTTATTTATCTATAATTTATATTAATTGATTGCATCATCATTGCATTCTTCTCTACAATTACTCGCTTCATTATTTGATTCTCCTTTTTCTCTATGCAGTCATCACATTCTCCGAATGATGCTTCGCATCAGGGCAATTCTGCGCCGTTAAAACGCGCTATGAGTACTCGACATCTGGTGATGATTTCGCTTGGCGGCGCAATCGGTACTGGCTTATTTCTTGGTTCGGGTGAAGTCATTGCACAAACGGGGCCTGTAGGTGCCATTATTTCGTATTTTTTAGGCGGTATTATCGCCTATATGGTGATGCTTTGCTTAGGCGAGCTCGCTGTACATATGCCAGAATCTGGTTCATTTGGCGCTTATGCTAAACGCTATATCGGACCGGGTACGGGTTATACCATCACTTGGCTGTATTGGCTGACATGGTCAGTAACGCTTGGAACTGAATTTACCGCTGCTGCACTTTTAATGCAGGAATGGTTCCCAGACAGCTCTATGTGGATGTGGACCTTAATCTTTGGTGCTTTTGTATTCTGCCTGAATATGATTTCAACCAAATGGTTTGCTGAATCTGAATTTTGGCTAGCTTTAGTCAAAGTGATTACCGTTGTAGCCTTTATTATTTTAGGTTTATTGGCCATTTTTGGTGTTTTAGGCTATCGAGGCTATGAAGCTGCGCCGCTGTTTAGCAATCTCACTGCACAAGGTTGGTTCCCTGAAGGCTTGTTCCCAATCTTCGCTACAATGTTGATTGTTAACTTTGCATTCTCAGGTACTGAACTGATTGGTGTTGCTGCGGGTGAAACCAAAGATCCAGCGAAAAATGTACCTAAAGCCATTAACACGGCGATTTTCCGCTTGTTGATTTTCTTTGTAGGTACCATTGTTGTTATTACTGCATTATTACCCCATCAAGAAGCTGGCTTATCTGCCGAAAGTGTAAGTAGTTCACCTTTCGTAACAGTATTCCAGCACATTGGTATTCCTTATGCAGAAGACATCATTCGCTTTGTGATTATCACAGCTCTTCTTTCTGCTGCAAACTCAGGTTTATTTGCTGCATCTCGAATGATGTGGTCATTGTCCTATAGTAAGCAATTACCTACAGTGTTCTCTAAAGTGAACTCGCGCGGTATTCCTTATGTTGCAGTAATTGTGACCATGATCGGTGGTATGCCGGGCTTACTGTCTGAACAATTCGCTCCAGAAACCATCTTCAAAAACTTGTTAGGTGTCGCGGCATTTACCATGGTGGTGGTATGGATGAGTATTTGTTTAAGCCAATTCAACTTCCGCCGTCAGTGGTATAAAGAAGGTAAAACTGCAAAAGATTTAGCTTTTGCTGCACCACTCTTCCCAATTGTGCCGATACTCGGTTTTGTATTCTGTCTGATTACCTGTATTAGTATGGTATTTGACCCAGAAATGTTAACTGGCTTTATCTGCTGTATGATCTTCATTGTGGCGTGTTATATCAGCTACTACACCTTGTATCACAACAAAGATTAATCTGCGTTGTCATACCAAACACGATAAAAGAGTAACTTCGGTTGCTCTTTTTTTATGGCTATATTTTAATAAAAGTAGAATAAAAACTGGTCCGTCGATGAGGTGCAATATGCAGATCATCTTTATCCATGGCATGAATCAACAGCAACAAACTGCACGTTCGCTCGAACAGCATTGGCTTGCACTGTTGTCTCAAGGCTTAAAGCAAAGCCATCAAGAGACTTTTTTATCGTATATACAGCACCATATGCGCATGCCTTTTTATGGAGACTTACTCACGCGTTATCATTTGCAGAATATGCTTCAAGCCAGCACCTTGACACCTCAAACGTGGCCACATTTTCCGTTTATCCATCGCACTGAACTCCCAGAAAAATCACCAAAAGTACTTGAGCATCACGCTGTACAAAATAATCTATCTGACATCACCCTCAATGATGCTATTGGATTGAGCCAGTCATTCAAATCGATCACCGCACTCGGCAAAGATCTTGCCCTACGCGATTTTGCAGTTTTAATGAATTATTTCCCAAAATTACATGCCACACTTTTGCATAAATTTTTGGTCGAAACTTATCTCTATTTATCCAATCCACACTTTATTCAGGCAGTTCACACTCGTCTGCATGAGCAATTACATCAAACGAAACCCACCCTTTTGATTGCACATTCATTAGGTAGCGTTATTGCGTATCATTTTTTACTGTTACATCCTGAACTCAATATACAGCGCTTTATCACCTTGGGCTCACCTTTGGCTTTTCGTGTCATCCAAGCCCACTTACCTCAGCCTTTACAGCGGCCTGATGCAATTTCAGGCGATTGGTTAAACTTTTATTCACATGATGATTTTCTCAGCGCTTTTCCACTGAGTCAGGCACCATTTGATTTTCAACCCGCCATTATCAACCAGCAAATTCAGACATCGATTGAACATCCACACGATATTGCTGGATATTTAACGCATCCAGAAGTTATTGCTACAATCTTACAAGTGTTGAAAAAATCGACATAAATAATGTATTTTTCAAACATTTTTAGCAAATTGTTTTAATTTTATGCACTCAACAACAAAAACTGAATTTATTTATAGAAAAGCGTTTGACACCCCCCGATTTTCACCCTAATATACGCCCACCTCTGAAACGTCCCTATCGTCTAGAGGCCTAGGACATCGCCCTTTCACGGCGGTAACCGGGGTTCGAATCCCCGTAGGGACGCCAATTTTCAGAAGTACATTTTATTAAGTCCCTATCGTCTAGAGGCCTAGGACATCGCCCTTTCACGGCGGTAACCGGGGTTCGAATCCCCGTAGGGACGCCATTATTTAGTCTAAAAACTTAGACTGAAATAAACGGTTTTAAAATTTGCTTTCTGTACTGTCCCTATCGTCTAGAGGCCTAGGACATCGCCCTTTCACGGCGGTAACCGGGGTTCGAATCCCCGTAGGGACGCCATATTCGAGTTGGTTTTAACCACTCATTAAAAAGCTCAAGCATTGCGACTTGGGCTTTTTTATTGCCTTAATTTCTAAATATTTCTTTTAAAAGTTTTGAATCATAAATGGCCTTAGGGGCAATCACCTGCTCATTTAGCGGAATATTTTGACCATAGCGCTGCCGCATTAGGCGCTGCACTTCATATTGTTTTAAATCAAATTGTTTCAGTTGTTGTAATGGAGAAAGTTCGATTCCTAAAGCATGCTGATAAGCTTTCCAAACAATTTCAGAACAGTAAATTGCACGGTCATCCCATTCAAAATAAATATCATAGGGTTTGCCCAAGTACTTTTCTGCATTTTGTACCAGCGTCGTTTTCTGCTGCACATTTAAGGGTTGTTTGAGCCTTTTTACGACATAGTGAGCATTCTCCCCACGCGCGATCCATTGATTTAAAGCGGTATATTGCACAGGTTGAATAGCTTCAAGCACCCACGTTTGGTTATTTTTATTTACGATCATGCCCATGTGACTATAAGGCGAATGTGTCGCCTTTTGAATGCTTAAACTTTGTTGTGACTTTGAGATATGAAAAATGATATCCCCCGTCTGAAATGTAGACTGGGCATAGAGAGCAGAACTGAGCCCCGAAAGAATGACTGTTAATATTAAAATTTTAGACATTTTTATTGTAAGCAATATTGATATGAATGAAGGCAACCATAACATGAATATATGTCGGTTGCCCTGATTCTAAAAATTCAATGATTGATTAAGCCGACTTACGTGAATTGACTTGCCCTTTAATGACCGCGGTTAAATTACCTTTAAGAGACCTTTGCACAAACCAGCGACCTACTCTCGACACCAATCTCAAACTCAACTAAAAACTGGAATTGGTGTTAAAAGATAGAAAAAGTCACCGAATTGGCATAACACTCTCCTAAATTGCAGTTA